>ONEQ01000160.1 GCA_900316885.1 uncultured Eubacteriales bacterium
TGACCCCATCGACTTTTGGTTTAAGTTGTGGATATTGATAAAAAGCAGAAAATCCCTCAACGGCATATGCCGTTGAGGGATTTTGCGATTGCAGCGTCACGCCGCTGACATATTCATCAAGAAGCTTGCGTGATAAACAGCCCAGCTTTGCCCGCTCGGCGGAGCCGAAGGGCATTGCGGGCGTTGAAACGGTGCACTTGCCGTCTGGAACGGGATGGGTGCAGCGTCACGCTGCTCACGCTGCTTACTTGTTGAGGTTAGCCTCGATCTTGTCGAGTACGTCGCGCAGAGCCTGCGGAACACGGCCGCCCTTAGCTGCGATGTCCTCATCGTAGTAACGGCGCATCTCAGCGATCTCCTTCTTCCAGAGATCCTTGTCAACGTCGAGCAGCTTGTCCATGATCTCGGGAGTTACCTCATCCTCGATGCCCTCGGTGTTGATGTCCCCCTTCTTCGGCAGGTAGCCGATTGCAGTCTCATCAGCGTCAACAGTACCCTCGCAGCGCTTGATGATCCAGTCGAGGACTCTCATGTTGTCACCAAAGCCCGGCCAGATGAAGTTGCCGTTCTCGTCCTGCTTGAACCAGTTAACATTGAAGATCTTCGGAGCCTTGTCACCGAGCTTCTCGCCCATCTCGAGCCAGTGTGCCCAGTAATCACCGACATTGTAGCCGATGAACGGCTTCATAGCCATCGGATCGTGACGCAGAACGCCGACTGCACCGGTAGCTGCTGCGGTGGTCTCAGAGGATACTGCGGAACCCATGTAGGTACCGTGTGTCCAGTCGAAGGACTGGTATACCAGCGGAGTCGTGGAAGCACGTCTGCCGCCGAAGATCATAGCGGTGATCGGAACACCGTCCGGATTGTCGAATTCCGGAGACAGGCACGGGCAGTTAACAGCCGGAGCCGTGAATCTGGAGTTCGGATGAGCCAGAACCTTGTTCTTGCCGGTCTTCTCATCAACAGTGTTGGTCCACTCCTGACCGTTGCACTTGATGCCGGTCCACTCGGTAGCGTCTACCGGCGGGTTCTTGTCGAGCTTCTCCCACCAAACGGTGTTGTCTGCATTGTTCAGAGCAACGTTGGTGAAGATTGCATTCTTCATGGTAGCAGCCAGTGCATTCGGGTTAGACTTCTCGTTGGTACCCGGTGCAACGCCGAAGAAGCCGTTCTCCGGGTTGATTGCATACAGTCTGCCGTCCTTGCCGGGCTTCAGCCATGCAATATCATCACCTACGGTGAATACCTTGTAGCCGTTCTTGCGGTATCCCTCCGGCGGGATGAGCATTGCGAGGTTGGTCTTGCCGCAAGCGGACGGGAATGCAGCGGTGATGTACTTGGTCTCGCCGTTGGGCTTCTGAACGCCCAGGATGAGCATATGCTCAGCCATCCAGCCCTCGTTCTTACCCTGGAAGGATGCGATACGCAGAGCGAAGCACTTCTTGGAGAGGATAACGTTGCCGCCGTATGCGGAATTGATGGACCAGATGGTGTTGTCCTCCGGGAACTGTACGATGTAGCGCTTCTCAGGATCTACATCAGCCTTGGAGTGCAGACCGCGAACGAAGTCGTTGGAATCGCCCAGCTTATCGAAAGCAGCCTTGCCCATTCTGGTCATGATGTTCATGTTCAGAACAACGTAGATAGAATCAGTAAGCTCAACGCCGACCTTGGAGATCGGGGAAGCAACCGGACCCATGCTGTACGGGATAACGTACATGGTCTGACCCTTCATGGAGCCGTCATACATCGGACGGAGCTTTGCGTACATCTCCTGCGGATCCATCCAGTTATTGGTCGGACCTGCGTCCTCCTTGGTCTTGGTGCAGATGAAAGTTCTGTCCTCAACACGAGCAACGTCGTTTACAGCCGTTCTGTGATACAGACAGCCGGGGAGCTTCTCCTCGTTCAGATGCCACATCTTGTTGGGGTCGCCATCCGGAAGGGATGTAACCTCCGCGATGAGCTGATCGAGCTGCTCCTTGGAACCGTCGATCCAAACTACCTTGTCGGGCTTGCACAGGTCGATGCACTCCTGTACCCAGTCGAGAACCTTCTGATTCTTCGTCAGTGCGCCTTCTAATGCCATAGGTATTACCTCCTTGAAATTCCGCCGGAAATGAGAGGATCCGGGGTGTTTTGGTCACTTCGGGGGAAAAGCTCCAAAGTACTCCAGTATTATTATAACCGATTCCCGACCGATTGTCAAGAGTCTGTCATACATTGCGAAGAATTTTAAGCGGAGCCCCCACCCCCCAGCCCCCTCCCGGGAGGGGGAGAAGATGCAAGGGGCTGCGCCCCCTGCACCCCTCTTGCGTGGCTTACGCCCCGCACTCCTGAAATCCATGCGGAGCCCCCACCCCCAGCCCCCTCCCCGGAGGGGGAGAAGATGCAGGGGGCTGCGCCCCCTGCACCCCGCTTGCGTGGCTCACGCCCCGCACTCCTGAAATCCATGCGGAGCCCCTACCCCCAGCCCCCCTCTTGCGGGGCTTACGCCCTGGAAAACTATGCGGAGTCCCCGCATAGGGTATCTGATAAACAGAAGCAGGGGACATTGCCCCCTGTTTCCCTTTCATTATGCAGTCGCCGTGCCATTCCGCAGCGCTTCAAATGTGACCGTTCCGCCTGTGCCGGACAAGGCGGCATACCGCAGGATCAGCGTGGCATCCTCGGCATTGATTTTGCCGTCGGCAGTCGTATCGGCAGCCTGCATTTTGGTTTCGTCCAGTCCGCTGTCATTGCCGGTGCCGAGCTTTGCGGCAGCGATGAGCACAGCAGTCGCATCCTCTGCGTTGATCGTGCTGTCGTCGGTGACATCCCCCAGCAGCACAGCACTGATTTCCTCGAATTTCCGGGAATACTTCTCTGCATAGAGCTGTGCCGCACTGTCTGCATAGCCGCGCAGCACCGTGCTCTCCGGGAGCGTGTCGGCGTCGTTGAAAATATCGCAGTCCGGATCCAGGATCGCAGCAGTCTGGAGATTCTCGCAGTCATAGAACGCCATCATTCCGATCTCCGTCACGGATGCGGGAACCGTGATCTCCGTCAGCGATGTACAATGCGTGAAAGCACGGTCACCGATGCTCGTCAGCGATGCCGGGAGCGTGATGTCCGTGAGCTCCTCGCAGTTATAGAACGCATCCGCGCTGATGGTTGTCAGCGTATCCGGGAGGATGATCTCCGACAGATCCACGCCCGCAAAGGCGCCCTCACCGATCGTCGTGACGCCGTCGGGGATTGTGCAGGAAGCGGATTCCAGCACCATCGGGCAGGAAATGACGGACGTCATATCTTTGGTATAGAGCACGCCGCTGTCACTCACAAAGGACGCATTGCCTGCACTGACGGCAATTTCCGCCAGCGACAGACAGTTATAGAACACCGAGGTCATGACCGTCTCCACCGAATCGGAGAAGGTCACGCTCGTGAGATAGGGATTCTCACTGAATGCCGCCGGCTGGATGGTCTTCACGCCGTCGGGAACGGTGTAGGCGGTATCCTGCTTCTGCTTCGGATAGGCGACAAGGGCGGACATGTCCTTGGTGTACAGGATCCCGTCCGGCGCGGTATATGCCGTATTATCGGGTGAAACCGTGAACGCATCGAATTTGTCGCATTTATAGAACACCTCATAGCCGAGCATGGTGACGCCGGCAGGGATGGTGAAGGACTCCAGCGAGGTACACATCCAGAAGGCACAGTTGCCGATGGAGATCAGGGAATCCGGCAGGGAAACGGCAGTCAGGTTTGAGCATTGGAGAAACGCCTGCTCCGGGAGCGAGGTCACGCCCTCGGCAACGGTAACGCTCCGGATCTGTCCGGCGTCTGAGAGCCACGGAGCATTGGTGACATCGCCCGTTCCGGCGATGGTGAGGGTGCCGTCACTGTCAAGCGACCAGGTTGCGGCTTCCCCGCAGGCGGCATCGGCGGCGGATACGGGCACGGACGAAAGCAGCATGCTGCAAAGTGCCGCAGTCACGGCAAAATTCCAAAATCTCATGAGAAACACTCCTTCCGGGATCGCACAGCATCCCTATTATACCATAGAGTACGCAGAGCCGCGGCACGAACCGGGGTCGTGCATCCTGAAAAAACAAGAATACCCGCATAAAGCGGGTATCCTTGCCATGATATAGGGATTATATAGGGGATATCGACAAGGATTGGGGATTCCTTTGCCGACATCTATATCATAGACTATTTATGTGATAATTCTGTGAAAACCTGTTGAAATCCTATTGATAATTATGATTTGATAATAATAGTTTTGTTCAGATGCAAGCCGGGGACAGGCATGGCATATCCGGGAAGCCTGCCGCATAGGATAGAACAGAAAGGACGTGAGGAACATGAAAACACCGGAAACCTTGACACTTGCCGCGGACTATCTTCCGCCCGCCGTCCGCAGTGCGGTACTGCATCTGCCGCCGGAGACACGCTCCCGCATCTGTGAGATCCGTCTGCGTGCCGGACGTCCCGTTTCCCTGACGCTCGGCGCATCCGACCGCTTTCTCGCAGCGGGGGAGCTCACCGGAAATCCCGCCTCGGCGCTGATCCCGGGCATCGACGAGCTGGGACGGAGCCTGCAGGCGCTGCTCTCGTATTCCGTCCACAGCCACCGGCAGGAGCTCACGGAGGGCTATCTCACAATCCGCGGCGGCTGCCGGGTCGGGATCTGCGGTACGGCGGTCCGTGACGGTGATTCCGTGCAGTCGGTGAAATATGTCAGCGGGCTGGATTTTCGTATTGCGGGGGAATTTCCGGGCTGTGCGGAGTCGGTATTCCGGCAGACGGGACAGGCAGGCGGACTGCTTGTCGCGGGCAGACCCGGCTCGGGGAAAACGACATTTCTGCGCGACATCTGCCGCCTGCTGGGGGATCGGAGCCGCACGGCGCTGATCGATGAGCGCGGGGAGCTGGCGGCGGTGCATCACGGGATCCCGTCGCATGACACGGGGCTGATGACGGATGTGCTCGACGGCTATCCGCGGGCAAAGGGCATCCTGACGGCGCTCCGGGTGCTCAATCCGGTGCATATTGTGTGCGACGAGCTGATCTCGGCAGCGGATGCCGATGCCGTGCTTGCGGCGGCGGGCTGCGGGGTGCAGATCACGGCAAGCGTCCATGCGGGGAGTCTGGCGGAGCTGGAAAAGCGCCGGAATCTCGCGCCGCTTCTGGATGCGGGTGTGTTCCGGTATGCGGTATTCCTGGACAGAACGCAGGTGCAGTCCATTCGGAGGCTGCCGTGAAGTATGTGGGGATGCTCCTGCTGTTTCTGGCGGCAGCGGGGACGGGATGCATGGCGGCGCATCGGCTGCAAACGGATCGGGATGCGCTGCGGACACTCTGCGCGTGGACGGAGGATGCGGCATCGCAGATCCGGTATATGCAGGCGGAGCTGCCGGAGCTTCTGGGGATGTTCGCCGGGCATCCGGTTTACGGGCGGTTTCGGTTCGCGGGGCAGATTCTCGCGGAGCTGAGCCCCCTGACCCCGCCGCAGAT
>ONEQ01000161.1:0-1617 GCA_900316885.1 uncultured Eubacteriales bacterium
CAGGTGCAGCTCGGCGGCAATGAGAGCTATACGGCATTATGCCGGAAGCATTATAAGCAGGGGAAGATCGAACCGTGACGAACAGAAACAAGATGACCGCATATAAATAGAAAGGAGAATATCATGCTTACAAATTACCCCAAGCTCACAGATGCCGAAACCGGCTCGAACCTCTCCCGTCCGTTGCTGCTCTCAGCCATCGAGGAGAACACTGATAAGAACGGCAATGCCTATGTCAAGGTTACACTCAAGGACGGCTTTTCTGATGTGACTGCCGTCATGTTCAGCACGTCCGCAGCCGATCTGGAAGCACTGCTCATCACGGTCAACACTGTGGTGGATGCCGATCTTGCCGTGTCGGAATATCAGGGCAATAAGAGCTACAAGGTTTCCAACCTTGCCCCTGCTGCGGATATACGAATAATCTGCACTATTTCACCTACACCTTTGCAGCAGACCTCGCTGATGAAGCCTATGCGATCGACAACGAAACAAAGGGTATGTATCTGTTCTGGAAATCTGATGCAAATGCATTTACAGCATCCGCATTTTCCAAGGGCTATATCGCCCTCGCAGCAGTCGGCGGTCTGGTTGCCGGCATCCTCGGCACGACAGTCGTTCTGGTTCCGAAACGAAAGAAGGACATTCCGGAGGCTCCGGCTGCGGCATAAGTTATTATTACAAAACTGCGGATCATTTCAAGCATGATCCGCAGTTTTGTAATTAGAATTTATCGGCGATCGCAATCAACCGGTTCAGAATCGTCCTTTCTGCGGCGGAACACGCCGGAACCAAGCATCACAGCCGCACCGATCGATGTCAGAACAAATGCACCTGACGCTGCGGCAAAACCGCCCGGCGATGTCACGCCTGTCTGCGGAAGATTGATCTCCGCATTCGTCTGGTTGACACCGACTGCGGAGTGCGGATCAACGGTGTAGATATCCATGATCTTACCGTCTGCATTGGTGAGCGTGATCTCATAAGCGTCGTCCGAACGGGCGGTGATCTCCGCATTCACAGCGATCCCGTTCTTCTTCTCATAATCTACAACCGCCCAATGGGTCAGTGTAGCATCCTCCAGTACAGGGGTTGGGATTTTATGGAATACGACGATCAGATCCTGTGAGGCGATCCCGCTGACAAGGATCTTCTCCTGAGTAGAATAACTCACACGGTGCTCTCCCGTCTCCCAAATGTAGAATTCCCAGCCGGGTTCCGGTTTGGCTTCGAGAATGAATTCATCATACTGATCCATCGTCAGGCTCAGCGATTCACCTTCCTGCAGAACCTTTCCGTCCGCCTTCCTGCAGATGATCTTACCCTTTCCATCGACATTCGCCTTCAGTGATACCTGTTCCTCTGTAAGATCTCCGATCAGTTTCCAATCCGAGAAGGTTTCCTGGTATAGTGCCAGCATAGACGGACGCACATGGAACCTGGTCTTATCTGTAAAATTGTCTGTCCCGACGACCAGCTTTGCCGGATCGGCATAGCAATAAACATCGCTTAATGATTCGGTATTGTCAAATGCATGTTCCTGGATCTCCGTCAGTGTGGATGGCAGGAAGAGCGTTTTCATCCTTGCCGAATGAAACGCATTCGATTCGATGGTTG
>ONEQ01000161.1:1622-7110 GCA_900316885.1 uncultured Eubacteriales bacterium
TTCCCCTATTTTGACCGTAACGCCATAGAGGGAAAAGGGATAGGTCTTTTTATCAAATGCACCCTCCCGGACTGCACCTGTTCCGCTGATACGCAGATCATCGACACCTCCAAGGATATAGGTGCTGTCGCTGCCGCAGGTACCCTTGTCAAGATAGTCCACATAGGTGAGATTCAGGCTACCGAACTTGTCCTTGTAGCCCTGCAGCATCGTTGACGGAACATGACAGCAGGTCTTTTTTTCGGACAGAAATGCGTCTGCCCCCGGATCCTCCCATGTCAGATTTGCAGGATCGGATGTGATATACAGATCCGTCAATGCATTGCATCCGACAAAAGCATTCGCCCCAATGTTCGTAACCATGTCATACAGATGCACATTCTGAAGGGAAGTACACCCGCGGAATGCTTCGCTGCCAATAGACTCCAGTTTGAATTTAAAACTGAGAGATGTAAGGGATGTGCAACCGCTGAAAGCGCCGCTGCCGACCGTTTTTAGCTGAGACGATTCAAAAACTACGGATTTCAATGCAGTGAAATCACGGAACGCGTTGGCACCGATCGTGGGGATTCTGCTGTCTATATCAATGATCAGCTCCTCGACCCGATCGGCATAGGGATAGTCTTTGAACGCATTATCAGGGACATCGCCTTCACCTATGAGTGTCAGCGTATACTTGTTGTCAAGCTCATAGCCGAGATAGTCATCCAGCTCCCCTACATCGAGTATATAACGGATTTCAAGGAACGAATTGGCGAACCGTTCTGTATACTGCTCCTGAAACTCTTCCGGAACATAGAAAATAATGGGAGATTCATCGTCCTCATCACGGAACGCTGCTGCATCAAACTCCTCCCATGTCATGTTTGCGGCATCTGCCTCCACATATACATAGTCGATCGACGTACAGCCGCTGAAGGCATTTTTTCCGATGGTCTCCATGCTTTCCGGGAGTTCAAAGCCATCCAGGTATTTGCATCCCTCAAATGCGCTTTCACCAATACCGGTGATGCCTTCATCGAACACGATCCAACTGATGTAAGATGCATATACATAATTTTCCGCGGAGAAGAATCCGGGATCGACGGAACCGGTTCCGCTGATGATCAGATACCCATCCGGATCGAGGGTGAATTCTGCGTTTTCGCCGCACGAACCCTGATCCTTGTAGTAGGAGAACTGCAGATTGTGCGAAGGAAACTTTTCCTGAAAGCCTTTTTTATAGTAGGGGGAGACGTAACAGATTGTCTGCGTGTCGGGCATAAAATCATCACTGCCGGCATCCGGCCATGTCAGATCCGCCGGATCCGCATACACATTCAGGTGTTTGAGTGAGGTACAGCCCTTGAATGCATCTTCACCGATATAGGTGACAGCATCGTCGATCGTCATCATTCTGAGTGACGACCAGCCAGAGAACGCCCCATCGCCAATGCGCCTCAGTTTCCGTGGCAGACTGATCTCGGCGATATCGGAATATCCCGCAAATGCTTCGTTTCCGATCTCCGTGATCTCTCTGCTGATCCGGATCTCCCTGATCTTGTCCGCATACGCGAATGTATCCGCACGGAATGCACCAGGATCAATGGCACCTTTGCCGATGATCGCGAGCCGCCCTCCCGAATCAACAGAATAGTACGCATTTTCTCCGCATACACCACTCGTCAGATCCGACACGAAATCGGCTTGCTTGTCACCGAAAAGATTCTTGTAGCTGTCAACCAGATCCGCCGGGACATGACAGTGGCTGTTTGCCAGTCTTGAAAGACCAGCGCTGCCCTCCCAGGTCAGATTCGCAGGATCTGCATCCAGGTACAGATCACTGATATAGCATGACAACAGGGCGTTGGTGCCGATCTTAGTCAGTGTGGAGGGGAGCTTTATCGTCTCAAGCCAGGGAGCGCTGTAGAATGCATAGTCGCACAGTTCCGTGATACCCTCTGATACAACGACACGCTGGATATTCTTGTAGTGATCGTAGTATCTGTAGGAAAAAGCGTCCTCATCGACCGCTCCGGTCCCCTCAATGAAGAGTGTTCCGTTCGCATCCAGAGTATAGGTCGCAGATTCACCGCAGGTACCTGCATCGACCGGCATATCTGACACTTTATCAGAAATTTCCGGCACGCCGGAAGTTTCCTCTGCGGCACCTGCAAGTACAGGCATCGCACTGACACTGATTACCAGTGCGAATGTAAAGGCAAGAATTCTTTTCCATGTACGATTTGTTTTCATAAGATCCTCCTGATGATACAGTGACAGGAGATCCGTCTGGATCTCCGTGGATGATTAGGGAAGTACTGAGCGCTTGTCGATACAGTCGCTTTTCTGGTGAGACTGCACTGCGGTGCGCCCTCTGATGAGTCGTCTGGCTTTGCTTACGGTTCAGAATTTTCCTTTCTGCGGCGGAACACGCCAGAACCAAGCATCACAGCCGCACCGACCGTGATTGCGGCAAATGCACCGGCTGCCGCAGCCAATGCGCCAGGCGATGTCACACCTGTCTGCGGAAGATTGATCTCCGCATTCGTCTGGTTGACGCCGACTGCTGTCCTGGGATCTACGGAATAGACATCCACGATCACGCCATCCGCATTGGTGAGCGTGATCTCATACGCATCGTCCGTCCGTGCGGTGATCTCTGCATTCACAGCGATTCCATTTTTCTTCTCATAGTCCACAAGTGCCCACTGGGTCAGCGTATCATCCGGAAGCGGATCCGCCGTATCCTCGGATGCAGAAAGGTCGCCTGCAAATTGCAGATCCGGGAATCGTGCCTGATACTGTTCCAGCGCGGACGGATCCACATGGAATACTGTCTCCTTGCTGAATGCGTTCTCACCGATGGTCAGCGTTTCCGGATCACACGGGAGATCGAAATCCGTCAGGGAAGTACACCCTGCAAAAGCATTTGCGCCAATGGATGTCAGCGTTTCAGGCACCTGGAACGTTGTAAGTGCCGTACAATCGCTGAATGCGCCCTCGCCTATCTCCGTAAAGTCAGTGGTGTGCATTTCCACTTTCTTCAGCGATTGGAATCCGCTGAACGCATTGGCACCGATTCCGATAATGTCGCTAAAAATACATATGGTTTCAATCTCGTCTGCGAATGCATAGCCGCTGAACGAATCAGCAGGGATGATGTCGTATCCGGCGAAGGAAAGTTCGTGGCTGCTGTACGCTGCATAATAGGGGCCATTTTCAAAGCTGCCCTGATCGAGCATATACATGACAGTGATATTCGGCGCTGAGAAGCGTGTCGCAGACGCGCATCCGGTCGGAGGCTATGGTAGCCTTGTCGGACGTCGGACGGAACAGGAGATAGGACTTGTAGTGCGAAATCGCGCCGATGTAGTCCTTCTTGATGTCCTGCAGCAAGGTGGCAAGCTGGAAATGAGCCAGATAGTTGCGGGGCTCCTGCACCAGCACCTGCTCGAAGCCGCGGATTGCAGGATCCGTGCGCCCCGCCTGCAGGTCTTCCATGGCGGTCGTGTACAACCGGGAAGCGCGTTCCTTCGCCTCGATCTCCGAGATCGACATTCCGTTGTCGCACCCGGCCAAGACCATGGCCAACAACAAAGCCGCCAGCGGCCTTAAAGTCCGCACGCCATGCTCATTCGTCGTCATCATCATCCTCCTCTTCATCATCGTCTTCGTCGATATCGTCATCATCATCCTCGTCGTCGAGGTCGTCATCGTCCTCGTCGTCAATTTCGTCATCATCCAGTTCATCGTCGTCGTCCTCTAGCCCTTCTGGCGTGTCGTCGATGAACTCGTCGTCCTCCGCATTGTCCTGTGGCTCACTGGCCGCATCATCCGACTCCGGCGCGCTCGACGCGGGCGCAGTCTCGGCTTTTGCCTCCTCCGCAGCCTGCGACTGGTCAGGCAGGTCAGGCTGGTCGGCCGGCTTTTCCTTCTTCTGGAACAGCTTGGCGCGCTCGCGCGGATTCGACCGCTGGAGCGTGGGATCGATCGCATTCAGCTCGCCCAGCGACGCGAGTCCGAAATGCTCCAGGAAGAGCGGCGTCGTGCCGTAGAGGAACGGATGCCCCGGCAGCTCGCTGCGGCCCACGAGCCGCACGAGCTGAAGGTCCACGAGCGTCTTCACGATCGTATCCACCGCCACGCCGCGGATCTGCTCGATCTCGGCCTTGGTGATCGGCTGGCGGTAGGCGATGATGGCAAGCGTCTCCAGCGCCGCCCGCGAAAGGCGGTTCGGACGGTCCAGATGAAGCAGCGCGCGCACGTAGCGCCCGCACGTGGGGACGGTCTGCAGGCGGTACGCCCCGCCAGCGCATACGAGGCGGAAGCCGCAACCCGATCGCTCTAACTCCTTCTCGAGCCCGTGGATCGCCTGCTCGATCTCGCGCGACGTGCACGTGTGGTACACGTCCATGACCTCGGACGACTCTCCTTCCTCCGGCTCGACTCCGCGCACGCACTCGCGCAGGTCAGTCGCCGTCAGCGGCGACTCGGACGCGAACAGCAGCGCGCCAATTATCTCCTGCAGGGACGACGGCGGCGCAATGCGCGGCTCCTTCGGCTTCGCCGGAGGCAACGGCACCTTGGCGGCCGCCGGTTCCTCGACCGGCGTCTCCTCGAGATCCACCATCTCGTTCTGCGCGTTCTCCGCACTCTGTACGTTCTCTTCTTCCACTGCAAGCCCTTAGTTTGATTGTTGGAAGGACAAAAGACATAGGGCAGTCGACAGAGGTGAAAACCTCAATCCTTTGTCCCTAGTCCTTTGTCCTCTGTCCTTCTTCATGGCACTCGCAACTCTTTAGACTTTCAACCCTTTAACCTTTCAACCACCATAATCGTCCGGCGCCTCCAGCGGCTTGTCGTCCGGCATCTCTTTCGACGGCAGCACCGTTATCTCGTGGAACGCCGCGTTCTGGTACACGATGATGCGGTGCTGCCGCAGTAACTCCAGCAGGGCCAGGAACGTCACGATCACCTCGCCGCGCGGCGACCGCTCGTTGAACAGGCGAGAGAAGGCTATCTGCCCTTCCGCGCGTGTCCGCTCGATGATCATGTCCATCTTGTCGGGCACGCTCCAGCGCATGCCCTTCAGCTCCTCTTGCGGCACCTCGTTCAGGCGCGCGAGCACCTCCTGGAAGGCCGTCAGCAGGTCGAAGAGGTCTATGTGCGCGAGCGCGTCCGCCGCATCGGCCGCGGTCTTCTCGAACTTCGGCCTGCCGCCGCCGTAGTCGAAGGACTCCTGCGCCAACACCTCAAACTCGGCGAGCCTGCCGGCGGCGTCCTTGAACTTCTTGTACTCGATCAGCTGGCGCACGAGGTCGAGGCGCGGGTCCACCCACTCCTCGTCCGTTCCCTCCTCGGTGGCGCGCCTGTCCACCGGCAAGAGCATCCTGCTCTTGATCACCATGAGCGTGGCGGCCATCACGATGAACTCGCCCGCCACGTCCAGGTTCAGCTGGCGCATCAGGTCGAGGTACGCCATGTACTGCTTCGTGACATGCTCGAT
>ONEQ01000305.1 GCA_900316885.1 uncultured Eubacteriales bacterium
ATCTTTGCAATCTGATCGTCCTAAAATCTCTTCCTTCTTTCATGCGCCTTCTACCAGGTATGCGGCGGCTTTGAATTCATGAGTTAATTGGGGGCGCAATAGAACGGGTCATTGGTGCATGAGCAGACCGTGGATGATTGGCAGATCGTTCCTTTCATGTAGCACTGCATTTCTCCCGATACCCTGACGGCGTGACGCCCTCCTGAGCCTTGAACTGATTGGCGAAATGGGAATAAGAGCCATAGCCGCAGGCGGCAGCGACCTCCGAAATGGACCGCTCTGTATCCCGAAGCAGCGCCTTTGCCTTTTGCATCCGGAAGTCGATCAGCTCCTCGAAAATGCTTTTGCCGAAATAGGTCTTATACATCCTTTGCAGATAACTCCTGCTGATGTGCGTGTGCTGGCACAGCACCTGTATGCTCCAGTCTTTTTCGGGGTGCTGCTGCATTTCCTCACGCAGCGGAACAAGGGCTTCATAAAGCTGTGGATTTTCAATGCTTTTCTCACGGGCGGTATCTCTCTTTCCGGGCAGTGTCAGATGTTCGAGTGCAAGGCAAAGACAGTTCAGAAATGTGCAGTATTCCGCTTGATAACAGCAAGGCAGCTTTCCGAAGGACAGCGCCATGAGCCCGAATTGCTGTTCGTTCATGTGCAGCGGCGAGAGATAGTATGCAGTCGGGTGCTGCGCTTCCTGTGTCAGATCAGCAATGATCGCAGACTGCTTCACCGCACGGTCGGAGATACCGCTGCTCCTTCCGGCACGGTCACACCACAGCACCTCACAGCAGTCCTTGCGGGAAGGTACAGAACGGTCATCCCGTGCTGCCCGAAGATAGTCTGCCGTCAGAAAGATACGAAGCTGATTCCAATGGCAGATCAGATAGGCACGGTTCGCCACGACAGAGAGGATCTCATGGAGCGTTTCCGTATGCATCATCTCAAACATCAGCTCGCTCTGGTAAAACCATTCCTTATGGTCGGTAAGCAGACGCTGTTCTCTGTGGCTGCTTGCAGTCCGATGCCGCACGGGGATACAGCCGCAGCTCCGTCCGATCTGTATACGGCTGCGGTCAGCCGGAACTCTGCGGCAGCTCCGCCCCGTGAGGATACTGTAAAGCCGCCGGACGGCATCTGCTCCGAGCTGTGCATGGCTTTTTTTGCAGGTCGTCAGGGCGACATCGCTCTGCGCATCCTCCAGATTCCCGTCAAAGCCTGTCACGGCAATGTCCTCCGGCACACGCATCCCGGCTTTTGTGAGTGCTGCGATCAGTGCATCTGCCATGACATCATTGGCACACACAACTGCCTCCGGCTTGGAGAGCGCTCCACTGATGATACGCTGCGCATATTCCACGGGATAATCCCGCCAGAAATCACCATAGGCATAATAGCTTTCGTCATAATATAAGCCGTGCCGCTGCATGACATTGCAGTACGCCTCCAGCCGTTCTGCGGACTGTGTAAATGCCTTCTGTCCGGTCAGGCAGTAGATCTTGCGATAGCCGTGAACCTGTATCAAATGCTCGACAAGCAGCTCAAAGGCTTCCGGATCGTGGGTCACCGTATTCTCAAAATACGGCACTTCACTGGCATCCAGCAGCATGACCGGCTTGCCGGTGCGTTTGAGCAGATCGTCGATATGCTTGCGTATCCCCTGATGCGCAAACGAATTACGGTCATAGAGAAAGCCGTCAAACTCCGGTGCCTGTGCAAGCCGGAACAGTTCTGCTTCATGATCATTATGCGGTGTCACCGGCTCCTGAAAATTGTTCTTTGCAGAAAGCACGATCACATTGCAGTCTGCCAGTGTACACTGCGCGAGGATCCCGCTCATCATTTCAGCGGTATGCTCCCGATAGCATTCCGCTGTGATCACGCCAAAGGTCGGACGTTTCTTCATACAGTATCCACCTCCTGATTGCCTTTTTACCATTATACCATATTGTGAATAGAAAAGCAAGACAATTTTGCATAGCACGCCTGATCATCATTCACAAATATCTCTGAACCTGTCACAATATTGTATTGTAAAATGACGGAGAAATTGGTATAATGACAAGTGAGAGGGAATGATACGGGATACTGCTGCCAGAGTAGCCGCACTGCACAGACAGCATCCTCCTCATCTTGAAAGGAGCGATCTGAATGATACATTTCAAACGCTGTGCTGCGTTCCTTGCGGCACTTGCACTTCCGATGACCATTGTACCGCAGTCGATCACAGCAGCGGATTCCAATCAATATGCAATGAATATTACAGTAGATCTGTCCGGCGAACAAAAGGCGATCAGCCCGTACATCT
>ONEQ01000104.1 GCA_900316885.1 uncultured Eubacteriales bacterium
GGTTCTTGACCTCGTCCCACTTGACCAGATCGCCGCTGCCGTGGGAGCAGAAGATGCTGTCCGGGGAATTGTCCAGATCGGCTTCAGGCTTGTAGCCGATGCGTTCGATCACGCTCTCCGCATCGGCACAGGGTGCATAGCCGCAGGGCGTGCAGGAAAGCCGGCCGCGTCCGCGGGTAAATTCCATGACCGCCGTCCGGTACTGCATCATGACAACGGCAGGACATGTGCCCTCGACCACGGAAAATTCACCGAGATTCTGCGGAGAATCGAGCTTTGCGCCCTTCATCTGCAAATCCGTGAGTGCCCGTCCGAGCGATTCCGTGGGCACCTCCAGCCGGAACTGAAACCACGGTTCGAGCAGCACGCTTTCCGCCTGCATCAGACCCTGCCGCACGGCGCGGTAGGTCGCCTGCCGGAAATCGCCGCCCTCGGTGTGCTTCTTGTGGGCGCGTCCGGCAGTGAGGGTGATCTTCATATCCGTGATCGGTGATCCGGTCAGCACGCCGAGATGCTGTTTTTCCTGCAAATGCGTGAGAATCAGCCGCTGCCAGTTGCGGTCGAGTGCATCCTCGCGGCAGACGCTGGAGAATACCAGTCCGCTGCCCGGTTTGCCGGGTTCGAGCAGAAGCCGCACCTCGGCGTAATGCCGCAGGGGCTCATAATGCCCCATGCCCTCGACCTTGTTCGCGATGGTTTCCTTGTATGCGACACCGGCGGGCGCAAAATCGACATGCATCGAAAAACGATCTTCCAGGACATGCCGGAGTACCGCAAGCTGAATCTCGCCCATGAGCAGGACGTGGATTTCCTGGAGCTGCGGCGAGAATGCCACATGCAGCTGCGGATCCTCCTGTTCGAGCTTCCGCAGGGCGATGAGCGCCGTGTGAACCTGTAGATCCGCCGGCAGAACGGCAGAATAGCGCAGGATCGGCTCCAGCACAGGTGCGGCAGAATCCGCGAGCGTGCCGAAGCCCTGCCCCGCATACGTCTGCGACAGCCCGACAGCCGCGCAGACCTGCCCCGGATACACCGCATCCGCCTGCGTGAACTTCGCGCCGGAGTAGATGCGCAGACCGCTGATCTTCTCCTCCCATGCCGTTCCGTCCGGGTTCACGCCGGAGAGCGTATCCCGGACATGCAGGATGCCGCCGGTGAGCTTGAGATGCGTCAGGCGCTTGCCCTGCTCGTCCTCGGTGATCTTGTAGACACGCGCCGCCAGATCCGAGCGCTCCGGGAGGGGGAGCGTGAAGGCTTTCAGCGTATCGAGAAATCCCGAAATGCCGTCCATTTTCAGCGCCGCACCGAAGCGGCAGGGGAATACATGCCGTTGCAGAATTGCCGATGCCACCGCGGCATCCTCAACCGTCCCCGATTCCAGCACCTGCTCCATGAGTGTCTCGTCGCACGACCCGAGTGCATCGCAGAAGGCATCGTCATGCTCCGTAAAATCCACGACTGCCGGGTCGAGCCGCGCCTGCAATTCCGCGATGATCTCCGCCCGGGAGCGTTGCGCGATGTCCATCTTGTTCACGAACAGAAAGACCGGAATCCCCGTATGCTTCAGGAGTGCCCAGAGGGTTTCCGTGTGGCTCTGCACGCCCTCCGAGCCGCTGATGACGAGGATTGCGTAGTCCAGTGCGGCGAGGGTGCGCTCGGTTTCCGCCGAAAAATCGACGTGACCGGGCGTATCGAGGAGGGTGAACACCGTGTCCTCCAGATCAAGGACAGCCTGTTTGGAAAAGATCGTGATGCCGCGCTCCTTTTCGAGCGCATCGGTGTCGAGAAAGGCGTCGCCGTGATCGACGCGCCCGAGCTTGCGGACTGCTCCGGCAGTATAGAGCAGCCCCTCCGAAAGGGTGGTTTTCCCCGCATCAACATGCGCGAGGATGCCGAGTGTCAGATATTTCATGGGATACTCCTATCAATCCGGGAACTGGATATGCCCGTCCTGATCGACATCCGGCTCGATCAGCGGGATATTCTTGTCCACCAGCGCATTGCCGTAAATGTCCGTGATACGGAACGTGAACGGACCTGCGCCGAGGAACCGCGTTTCAAAATAATTGTAGTTCCGGCGCGGAATCTCAACAAAATTCCCGTCCGCATCGAGATACTCAAAGCGCGTGATTGGGTACTTGTGATTGCGCACCTGCACGCCCGCCCAGAATTCCGTGCTGCCCTCCTTGAAACGGTAGGTCACCGGTGCATCGGCAGCCGTGTCACGCGGGATGATGTGCCACGAGCAGGGAACGCGCCCCTTTTCGACCGGCGCGATCAGCGGGAACGCATCCGTGTAAAGGTCGAGGTCTCCCTTCTTGCCCTCCGGCAGCTCGTCCGTGACGAGCATTTTGATGGTGCCGGATTCGCCGATGACCTCCAGATAAGCGCCGGCAAGCTGGGAATTGTTCCAGTCGTAGTAGTTCATCGCGACGATCCAGTAATCGGTGGATACCGGGTCGAGCATCGCGCAGCCGCCGACATATCCGCCGCCGTAGAACGTGGCATCGCCCGTGTGGACGGAGCCCTTGGGTTCGAGGGTGTACTGCTTCTTGAACTGCTTCATGAGCGCCATGTCATAGGTATCGACCACGCCGTCCGCGTTCAGGTCGAAGCCCTCCGGGATCTTGTCGGTCTTGCCGTGGATGTAGTCGCGCAGCAGCGGGATGTTGCCGGAATCCGTATCCTCCGGTGCGGTATCCGCCGCCTGTGCCGTCATCGGCAGAAGAAATGCCGAAACAGCGAGCATCAGCGGGATCAGCTTTCGTTTCATTTCATCACCTCATGGGGAATTTTGTCTGTACTTCTATTATACCATGCCCTGACACTCGGTGTCAAGGAAATTCCATATTTCTAAATGACAGATAAAAATTATTGTTTTTCAATAAAAAGTACTTGACAAATGATATTGGGTGTGGTATACTATAGAAAAGCCAATCAAGCAAGGCTTCAGGGGGCTCCGCCCCCAACCCCCAGCGCGGTGCTTGCGCCCCGCACGCCGGAAATCATAGAAAAGCCAATCAAGCAAGGTTTCATGGGGCTCCGCCCCCAACCCCCTGTGCGGTGCTTGCGCCCCGCACGCCTAAATCATAGAAAAGCTCACAAACGGAGGTTACGCTTATGTGGAATAAAGACCGGTCTTTGCTGTTTTCGATGGCGCTGGTGCGGGCGATGCTCGTGCTGATCCCGATCTGCTGTATCTGTGCGCCTTGGATGGTGCGCTGGTATGATCTCATCAACATCGACCAGATGGGACTGATTGAAGGTCCCGTATTCGTGCCGCTTCTCATCTGCCTGTATCTCACGGCGATCTGCGGTGAGGCGTGCCTGATCTTCCTGCTAAGGCTCCTGACGAACATCCGGAAATCTGAGGTGTTCATCGCCGTGAACTGCAAGTGCCTGCGGTATATCTCCTGGTGCTGCTTTCTCGCAGCGATGCCGTTTTTCGTGTTCGGCTTCTGGCGGTTTTTCAGCTTTGCGGTTGCACTGGCGGCGGGCTTCTTCGGTCTGATCCTGCGGGTGGTCAAGAACGTCTTTGAACAGGCGGTCGCTCTGCAGGAAGAAAGCGACTACACGATCTGAGGGGGGAGAATATATGCCGATCATTGTCAACCTCGATGTGATGATGGCAAAGCGCAAGATCTCCTCCGGAGATTTGGCGAAGATCATCGACATCACGCCCGCGAACCTTTCCATCCTGAAAACCGGCAAGGCAAAGGCGATCCGCTTTTCCACGCTCGACAAGCTCTGCGAAGCGCTGGACTGTCAGCCGGGGGATATTCTGGAATGGAGGAAAGAGGATGGAAACTAAATCGATGCGTGTCTATTATCTGATTCTGTCCGTGATCCTGCTCGGTGCAGAAATCTGCATCGGGATGTGGGCGCACGGCTGGATTCGCAATTCACTGGGAGATATTCTCGTGATTCCGCTGATCTACTGCATGGTGCGGATCGTGTTCCCGAGGGCGCTGCCCCGGACGATGCCGCTCATCATGTGCGGCATCGGATTCGCGGCGGAAATCGCGCAGTACGGGAAGCTTTACGAGCTTCTCGGCTTTGAGAAGGATTCACTGGGCGCGATCATTCTCGGAACAGGCTTCAGCTTCAGCGATCTGCTCTGCTATGCGGCAGGCACGATCCTGATCTATCTCGGAATGCTCGTCCGGAGCATTCAGCAACAACGAAAGGGTGTGCAGCAATGAACGAATATCAGGACATCTACCAGGAACCGGCACCGGAGGGTGCGGTTTCCGTAACGGCAGTACAGACCAAGGAAACGATCACTTACACGACCGCCGAGCGCATCACCGCAGCCGTGATGCTTGTGCTGGGCTTCCTCTGGGTGCGCATGACGCTCTACCATGCGACCGGTCTTTGCACGACACTCCTCTATGCGGCAATCATCACCGCGCAGGTGATCTTCCTGAAAAAGGGCGGCATGCAGTTTGACAAAGCCGGAAAGCTGGCAATCGCCGTGGAATATGCCTTCACACTGGTATTCACCGTGACGGCGAATGATCTGCTCAAGGCGCTGACCGTGGTGTATCTGATGATTGCCGGCTGCCTGATGCTGTTTCACACGGCGAATCCCGACGGACAGATTCTCCGGTTCCTGCCGGTATCGATCGGCAAGAGCCTGTTTGCCGCACCGTTCATGCATTTCGCAAACGGCGCCGGTGCGATCACATCCGGCGCGAAGTCCAAGGGCTTCTGGAAGAATACGGGCTATGTGGTACTCGGACTGGTGCTCGCCGTACCGGTGACCTGCATCGCAGGCGGACTCCTGTGCAGCGCGGATGAAAACATGAACCAGCTTGTCAGCAAGCTGTTCCGCATCCCGCAGGAGGAGACCATGCTGCTGTTCGTCCACATGGGACTGGGCATCCCGGCAGGTCTGATGCTGTTCAGCGCACTGTTCACGACAGTACGCAGACGCCTGAAGCACGATCCGCAGGAATGTGAGGAAATGGCGAAAAACTGCCGTTTCGTGCCGACACCGGTCATCTATGCAGCAGTCACGCCCCTCTGCCTGCTCTATCTGCTGTTCTTCTTCTCGCAGCTCCAGTATTTCCTGGGCGGCTTCACGGGCAATGTCTCCGGCTTTACCTATGCGGAATATGCCCGCCGCGGCTTCTTTGAGCTCTGCGGCGTGTGCAGCATGAATGTGCTGGTGATCGCATGCATGGGCTTCTTTGCTAGGCGTGCAGGCGAGAAAAAGGCGCTGGCACTTCGGATCTATGCAGTATTCCTGTGCGTGAGCTCTCTGCTGCTGGCAGGCACGGCGCTGGCGAAAATGTTCCTCTACATCCGCGTTTACGGCATGACACAGATGCGCATCTACACGACATGGTTCATGCTCCTGCTGGTGATCGGGTTCGTGGCGCTGCTCGTGCGGCAGTTCAAGGAGGATCTGAACCTCGGCAAGCTCGGCGTGATCGTGTTCACCGTGATGTTCGCACTCCTGTGCTTCTCCCGCCCGGATGCGTGGATGATCCGCTACAATGCGGAGATGTACCTCTGCGGACAGCTGGAGGAATTTGACGATGAGGTACTGGACGAGATGAGTGACGATGCGTGGAGCGCCCTCACGGCGTATGATACCGCGACAACGAACCGCCTCCTGCATGCGGACAGCAAGGCGGAATTTGCAAGCCGCACCAGCGGGGCGAAATACGATGATCTCTGGCAGAAGATGAATCTCTCCGCATGGGAGCTCCTGCTCTATGAACACTAATCCCTTCCTCTACTCCGACGACAACAAGCGCTATCACACGCTCTGCTACCACAACAAGCACACCTTCGGATGCCGCATCTACAAGGCTGTGCTGGACGGGGGCTTTACCTGCCCGAATCTGGACGGCACCAAGGGCACCGGCGGATGCGCGTTCTGCGACGGGGGCAGCGGGGCATTTACGAAGCCACTGCCGATCGGGGAGCAGCTTGCCCTCGAAATGCAGCGCATCCGCAAAAAAGTACCCGATGCGAAGGCAATCGCCTATTTTCAGGTACACACGAACACCTATGCGCCGGTATCCCGCCTGCGGGAATTGTACGAAGAAGCGCTGGCATTTCCGGGGATCTGCGGGATTTCGATCGGCACACGCCCGGACTGCCTGCCGGAGGATGTACTGAATTATCTCACGGAGCTGAACGCCCGCACCTATCTGACCGTCGAGCTCGGCGTGCAGACCGTGCATGACCGCACAGCACGGCGCTTCGGGCGCGGATACGATTTCCCGGTATTCCAGCAGGGCTATGAAGCCTTGCAGAAGCGCGGCATACGGACGTGTCTGCACATCATCAACGGACTGCCCGGCGAGGATGCACCCGCCATGCTGGAAACTGCCCGCATCCTCGGCGCTCTGCATCCGCAGGCGGTCAAGATCCAGCTTCTCCACATCCTGGAGGGCACGCGCTATGCGGCGCTCTGGCGGCAGGGCGACATCCCGGAGCTTTCGCAGGAAGCGTATACCGCCATTGCCGTACGGCAGCTCGAATATTTCCCGCCGGAGACGGTGATTGAGCGCGTCACGGGTGACGGCGAAAAGGCAAAGCTCCTCGCACCGCGCTGGAGCATGGACAAGATCAGAACGCTCGGCAGCATCGACAAATTACAGGCAGAGCTGGACAGCTGGCAGGGAAAACGAATGGGGTGAATGGTATGGCAAGTACGACGATCAAAATGATTCTCATGCAGATCCTGGGATTGCTGATCCCGTTCGGGGGTTGTGCCGCGGTCATGTCCCATATCCTCTACCGGAGCAAGCATCCCTACAAGCATCCCAAAGTCGCCAAGACGATCTGGATTACGGTCACTGTTCTGGGAGCGGGTCTTGTGATCGGCATGGGCGTGGTTATGTTGCAAGCCATGTATGGATTCACTTCCAAGAGCAGAATCAGAGCAGCAAACAGCAATGCCAAGCATGTCTGCGATGCCTTTCATGCGTCGTATTATGACCTTGACGAGAAAGTTGCGCTTCCGAAGCACAGTGAAACGGTCTATTCCGGGCATTTCGGGGATGCCGCAGAGGAAAACACGCTGGCATGGTACATGAACAAGTATGGCAGCGATGAACTATATTGGGTGGTCGTGACCGACGGGAAATGGAATGTGCAGTATGCGCTCTGCTCCAAAAAGCCGATCACGTCCGACAGGATCCGGATTTATACCTATGACGAGCAAAAGCAGGAAATGAATAACATGTTCCGGGATCACAGCGGTTTGGTCGGCTGTTACAACTATGAGGTGCAGAGACAGGCGCAGCACGAATTTGACCGGAAACAAAAGCTGAACGAGATCAAAAAACGGCAGGAGGGGACCACATGAGCAGTGCATGCTTTTTGCTGCTGATGTCTCTGGCAGGTGCAATGCTATGGGCAGGCATCTGCGCGGCGTTTGCCGTCCCGCAGCATCTGCGGTTCAAGCGGGGCTGCGCCGGCTATACGGGGAAGGAAGCCCGCCGGACGGTGATTGGCTTTGTGATTTCCGGCGCGATTATGCAGGCGGGATTCTGGCTGCTGGCAGTCAGCGCCATGCAGGCTGTCGGCTACAATCGGCACAGGGAAGCCAACGTCAATGCCCGGACGGTCTATGAGAATGCCGTGGACTATCAGAAAAAACACCCCAGCGTACCTT
>ONEQ01000164.1 GCA_900316885.1 uncultured Eubacteriales bacterium
AGACTTCGATGCCGAGTACGAAAACTGGTGCGAATTCGAGTGGGAGTGCAGGACGGGCAGATAAGCCCGCCCTCCCCTGCGGGGGAATCCGGTGACGGCGCACATTTGCGCCACGTTCGCCTGTGTGGGCTTCTGCGGATTCTTTCACTATCATCTTTTGCCTCTGCGATAGCCAGCCCACACAGCGCGTTTAGACGCATCCTGCGGCATGGTGCTATGTGTACAACAAACGTCGAAGAATCGACTCATATGATTGAATCATCCGTTTCCAGCCATAATGACGGCGGTAGTGCGGTCGTAGTCATGCATGATCGGCAAAAATGCGGCAGTCAGTGTCGGGACATACATGCCATGCCCGCACCTGCCCTCTGCCAGATAGGCTGCCATTACAATCAGTGCAGCATGTTCCAGACGGGTGGTGGCATCATAAATGGCAAGAAAGCCCTTATACCCGTTTCGTTCGCCGAGTTCATCAAATACATCCAGAATATTGGCAGCGGCAGTTTTCGGAGCATCTCCGAACATGGTAATAGCTGCCAGAATGAGCAGTTCTGTCCTATGCGGGAACTTCGGCTTATGGTCGGCAAGAAGCTGATACAGCGCACAGAGCTTTTCTGTTTTTTCTGCTGCAGGCTGATCGAAATATGTCAGAAAAAGTGCGGTAAGAAGTCTGGTAGTTTTATCAGCTACAGGCTTTAATGCCTCGGAGATTTTTTCTGCTTCTTCCAGAATTTCCTCGATGCTTTTTTCAGAATAGGCAAGCAGCATGGTCAGAACAGAATAGACACCATTCCATTCCAGAGTGTACCTCGATTTCAGGCGGTCATAAATGTCCTTGCTCCGTGCGGCTTTCTCCTCCTGAACGCCGGGGCGATTGATCAGTTCCATGATAAGCCCTGACAATGAAGGATACTTGGCATTGACAAGGCCGTAATTCTTCTTTATCATCTGGTAATTGGCGATGGAATTGGCAAGCAGTGTTTCCGCATCATCGCTCATGGAAAGGCAGCATGCCGCCGGCCGAATCATGACATCGCTGAAGCAGAGGGAATTGCCTACGGCATGTTCCAGAAGCTGCGCACTGGATTTGATCTGTTCCGGATCGGGGCGCTTCCCGTTCGCCGAGAACAGAAATGCACAAAGCACCGAAAAGCTGTGCGCTACCTTCAGAAAACCGCACTCTTTTTGATCGTGTCGAAATCTTCAATAAAATGATCACACATGGTTTTAACTGACTCTTTCATTGTTACCTCCCGGATTATGATTTGTGAGTTCTATCCTTTGTGAAATATCACTATTTCATTATAGCATGAACGTATCAATTTTGCAAGTGTTTCGGAAAATAGAAACAGGCCGTCAAAAAAGAACGGAGCCTGACGGCTCCGCTGCTCTTGTCCTGAAACTGTCCGCTGGACGGTTTGTGCATCATTCTGTTGCCTTGTTCCGAAGATGCTCAAAATACGCCGTCTGCACATCGTAAATGGAACTATTTCGGAATTCCGTCACCTGATTGCCGTTTGGATCGAATACCGCATATTCCGACTTGTCATTTCCGACAACGTAGAACTGATCTGCCGTCTCTCCCGCCCACATCGTAATATCTGCATATTTCGCAGGAAGAATGATATTCAGCTGGTCATCCACAATGCCGTACAGCGGCGGTTCCGGGTCGCGGGCAATGGCGTAGATCCTCTGACGTGCATGATTGTTGAAGGTGCCACTGCCTAAGAACAAACCGTCAATGTTGCCATAGATCTCATTCCCGCTGCCGTCTATAATACTGATCTTGCTGTTCTGGATGCTGTCCTGCCAGTTCGTGACGAGATAGCGGTCAGGGCTGAGATAATCGACAGTCTGATATTTCGTGGGCAGGATCTCATGGAAGTTCTCATCAAGCAGTCCAGTGCCTTCTTCATTCCAGACACGGTAGAAATTGTACAGCCCGCAAATCCCGTCAAAGATGGGAGGATAGATCATATTCAGGTCAGCGTCACAAACGCCCCAGCGTTCACCGATCCGCACACATCCGCCCGCATAAAGTGTGAACTCCTGCTCATTCACTGTGACACTGTCAAACGGTTCGTCAAGTTTCAGGATGCAGTTGACATAGGAATGATCCGGTTCGCAGCCTTCCGCATTCGTTTTCCGGAACGTTGCGTTGACATTCACAGAAAGGCTTCCGTTGGCATAGTCCTTGTTGATGGAAGTCACCTCGTCAATGACGCTGCCATATTCCGAGTAGGCATAGCAAAACAGCAAATAATCCACGCCGTCCTGACTGACAACATAATAGGTATCCTCATCGAGCAGATCGAAGTAGAACATCAGGCCGCTGTCATCGGGGCATTCGCTGTATTTCGGCAAACCTTCCATGATGGTAAGATAGGAAGCGTAGTCCTTCACGCTCTGATAGGCAGGGAGGGATGCCGGTTCAGTTGTTTCTGTGGTTTCATCCCGGTTGATGATACCCAGACATTCAAACGGCACACCGTTTGTATTCACCACAGTCAGATCCGCCGGCATATCGGACAGATTGATGAAACAAGCCGGATAGGTAAACGCCTCGGTCACACAGTCAGTCGGTCCGTGAGAAGTTTCCTCAACGACAATTTTCCATGCGCTGTCGCTGTTGGTCAGAATATCGACGATTTTGACAGAATATCCGCCGGTGGAGTGTTCACCCTGACAAATGATGCAGTGATACGCGCCGTCCTGATAGATCATATAGTAGCCGCGCTCTTTGTATTCGGAATACTCATCATATCCGTCGAACGAATAGTTGATACCACCGACAGTGCCGATTTCCGGCAGTTTTCCGTCTGCACCGATGACTGAGGTCAGCTCCGGACAAACTGCGGGTGTCGCCTCCGGAGGAGCCTCCGTCGGATCAACGATCACCGCTTGCCCAGGTGCAAGACCAACTTCTGTCTCAATCCCGCAGGCGGTCAGTGCAATGGTAGTTAATGCAATGATTGCTAATACTCTGTGCTTTTTCATATAGATCCCTCCCTGGTGCTGTATAGACAGATTTGTCTTTGCCCTGTATACGTTTGAGGAATGCAATATTTATGGTGAATCGGAAAATATTTTTTCTGAACGAGAGATGAATAAAATTCTATACGGAATGCTGCGGCAACTGTCCACAGGACAGCCATAGCAGCCCCCACACAGCGCGTTCTGGCGCATACTGCGGGCTTGTGTAAATGTACCCGATCATCTCCCTTGAAAACGGATCCAATTCTACATTCAAATTTGCCGATATTGCTTGACTTTTCCTTCAAATAGAGCGAATATGTAAATGCCGGAAGGCACAGAACAAACCGAAAAACAGGAGGAAACCACCATGAACACTACTTACTTTGATGAGATGACCGCCAACTGCATCGCCTGGGAGAACGCCAAGAAGGAGCGCGACGCGCGCCGGGAGCAGATTTTCCAGAACTACGGCTGGAAAAGCCCTGAGATGGAGGCATGGAAAGCCGAGGATCAGGCTGCGGTCCGCCCCTACAGCAACGGCGCGATGAAGGCCTACTTTGTATTCAAGCAGCACTGCGCAAGCGAGAGCACCGAGGTCGAGATCGACAGCTACTGCTGGGATTCTGAGTACCACGATTTTGTGGAGACGCTTCGCAAGCTGGGGATTACCGAGTTTACGCTTACCAACCACAGCACGGCGCTCATGGACAACATCCACGGATTGATTGCAGAAGGCTGCACGCTGATCGGAGCGCACACGATCACCAAGAAATGCCCGCTTTGGCTTGGCGAGGATCACGAAACGGTAAAGGGGCTTCTTTTCAAAGTCAACTGATCCGGAAAGGGGCAGGGCTTCGGCTCTGCTCCGATCTTTCCCCAATGTGTATATCCGACAATGTGTTAGCCTGAAACGGCATTCAGAATCTGTACATTTAGCGGCTTGCGTTCCGGGGCAAAAGACGGTATAGTGTTACTACCGAAAGGCACACCGCCTACCGGAATTCAAAACACGGAGGACACTACCATGAACGCTTACGAAATGAGAAAGCTTTTCACCCTGCTTGAATACAACACCGCGATCAGCCGCGAGGACTTCGAGGCAAACTTCCACAGAACCGCAGAGCGCGTCACATTTTCATTTAACGGCTGGGACGGGGCGAGCTACGACGGTGAGACCCGCACCGCCCGCGTTTACCGCACCACGATCAAGGGCTACGAGGAGGTACGCTTCATCAAGGTCGGCAAGCACCTCTGCTACATCGACGAGAACAGCGACATCCTTGAAAAAGCAACCGGAATCACCCACAAGGAAGCCGAGTGGCTGATCGAGGTACAGAGAAGAGGCTAAGGCAAAAAGCGAAGCCCTTCCTGCGGGGAGGGCTTACCGCAACAAAAATACACGGAGGGACACGAACATGAGTACAAGATCGAGAATCGGAATCCTGCACGAGGACGGCACCACGGAAACCATCTACTGCCACAGCGACGGCTACCCGGAACACCAGTTGCCGATCCTGACCGGTCACTACAACAGCATCGAGCAGGTCAAGGCGCTGATCGGCCTCGGAGACCTGAGCATCCTGAAAGAGCGCATCGCTCCGGACGAGGGTGAGCCGCACGGCTTTGCACCTGTCCACCGCGCTGAGAATGTGACGGTTGCTTACCACCGGGATCGTGGGGAGCCGCTGACCGAACCGCAGCACCACCGCAGCATCGATGCGCTGAAGGATTCCGAATGGGATATCGAGTGGTTTTACCTTTTTGATGTAAAGAACGGGGCATGGCTTCCGCCGATCAGGGGCTGAAAGGATCAGCCCTTCGGGGCTGTCTTGCGCCCGTTTGCGCCACGTCGCGCTGTGTGCCGCCCGGATACATTGCGCCGGATAACATGTCTCTGCACATAGCTGCCCCACACGGCGCGTTTGTGAGCCTCCTGTGGGGCTTGGTGCTATGTGTACAACAAGTGACGCAGATTCGCCGTTTTTGTTCTATACATTTAGCCGCTTGATAATCCTCCGGAGGTATGCTAACATGTAACACAACGGAAGGGCACACAGCCCACCGAAAAACAAAACGGAGGTAAACCACCATGACAAAGAACAAGCTGAACGAGATCAAGGCTACGCTGGGATTCCTGAAGAACGGAAGAACCGCCACCGAGCAGATGAGCAACGAGACCTGCCTTGAGGTCTACGGCATTTCCAGAGCGACGGCGCTTGCCAACATTGACGCAGGCATCGCCAAGTACGAGCGCGAGCTGGAGAGAGCCGAGCATCCACTGGAGGTCATCGACAAGAAGGTCTATGAGATCGCCGCCAAGCATTTGATTGCAGTCGAGGAGCGCGGCGGGCTGGAGACACGGCACAGCGACAGTGAGGATTTCATTGAGGTTTCGGTCTGGGGGCTGGAAGCCGCCCTCAAGGAAGCCTACGAAGCAGGACGCAATGCAAAATAAGCG
>ONEQ01000095.1 GCA_900316885.1 uncultured Eubacteriales bacterium
GAACACGTCGATCACACATTCCTCCACGTCCTCACGGGAGCCTGTGCCCTGTAAGGTACGGTATACAATCGCGTAGACATAGTTATAGTATGTATCAAAGATCGCTCTGCTTTGCTGTGATTCCTGATCGGTCAAAACCATACCTCCCGCCTGTTGAAGTTTCATGCATGAGTCTTCATCCATTATGACATACTTTGAGGGGAAAGTGTTGCAAAAAGCTGAAACTATTTTATCATTTTGTAAAAAACGGCAAGAAATGACGCTTTTTGTGAAGCAATTTGTTGATTCCGAGAAACAAAAGCCCCGTTTCAAGAGGAAACGGGGCTTTGAAAATACGGGCGGATTTGCAGTTTCGTATTCTACCATCTTCTGATTTTCAGAATTGTTTCATAAATGCCAAAAAATGATCAAAATGAAATTCCAGAAAAAACAAGAGCCAAAAACGCCGATATATCGACATTTTTGGCTCAGCGTGTGATGAGACATATGGGATTTGAACCCATGACCCTACGCTTAAAAGGCGTATGCTCTACCGACTGAGCTAATGTCTCATAACAGAAACATTATACCATAAATCCCGTAGAATGTCAAGCCCTTTTTTGATTTTTTCATGTATCAGAAGCATTTTTGTCAAAAAAACCGTTGCTTTTCGGGATTTTTAGAAATTTTATCAGAAACACATTGATTTTTTCGGAAAGATATGGTATAATAAGCAAGGCAAAGGAGGCGCATCATGAACGAGAGGACGAAAGGTATTATCAAGCTCGTCATACTTGCTGTTGTGATCGCCGTTCTGACTGTGCTTTGCATCCCGTTCATGCATCTGCTTGTCAGTGAGGAGGGAAGGGCGGAGATCTGTGAAAAAGTTCGGAGCTACGGCGTTTTTGCACCGATCATTTTCATGCTCCTGATGGCGCTGCAGGTCATCGTCGCGTTCATCCCCGGAGGTCCCCTGGAGCTGATCGGCGGAATGCTGTTCGGCAGCGGTATCGGGCTTCTTGTCACCGTTGTTGGCGCGTTTCTGGGGACGCTGTGCGTCTGCGGACTGGTGCGCACGTTTGGAAAGCCGCTGGTCGATTTTTTCGTGCCTGCGGAAAAGGCGGAGAAATTCAAGATTCTCCGGGATGAGGAAAAGCTCGAATTATGGGTATTTATCCTGTTCCTGATTCCTGGCATCCCGAAGGACCTGCTGACCTATCTTGTCCCGCTGACCAAAATCCGCGTGCGGGATTTCCTGCTGCTTTCGACGCTGGGACGCTTTCCGTCGCTGGCGGCATCGGTTCTGGTGGGAGATTCACTCTCCGAGGGCAGATACTGGCTTGCAGTCGGCATCTGTGTCGCGGCAGCGCTTTTATCGTTCATTGGCTTGCAGATCAAAAACCGCATTACAAAGGAGAGATCCGAGTGAAGAAGATCTACTTCATTGTCAATTTACAGGCGGGCAAGGCGGAAATGGGCAGCTATCTCGCTGAGGTTCTCAACATGATGACCCGTGCCGGACTCGAAGTGACCGTGCATCCGACACAGGCACCCCTCGATGCCGCCTATATGGCTGCCAAGGCATCCGAATCCGGTGAATATGACGCGGTCTGGTGCTCCGGCGGCGACGGCACACTCAACGAAGCCATGACCGGACTCATGCGGGCAAAGCACCGCATCCCGCTCGGCTACATCCCGTGCGGCTCCGTGAACGATTATGCACGCAGCATCGGGATTCCGCGTGACATCCTCAAAGCGACCGAAATGGTGCTCGACGGCGTTCCGCGGCGTGTTGATACCGGCACGATCAACGAGCGATGCTTCAATTACATCGCCGCATTCGGCGCCTTTACGGATGTGACCTACGAAACCCCGCAGAACGTCAAGAATGTGATCGGACCGCTTGCCTATGTGATTAACGCCGCGACCAAGATCAGCGACCTCCGCACGTTCCGCATGAATGTGCGCTGCGACGGTCAGGAGTTCGAGGATGACTATATTTACGGCATGATTACCAACTCCGCCTCTGTCGGCGGTGTGCTGGATATTTCGGATTTCCAGTTCGATGACGGCATGTTCGAGATCACGCTCATCAAGCAGCCGAACAGTGCGCTGGAGCTGCGTGATACGCTGCATTTCCTGCGCGACATCCATGAGATTGGCGAGGGTGAGCAGGTCATCTGCCTGCGTGCCTCGGAGATCACCATCCAGCTTCGCGAATCTGCCAATGTTCCCTGGACGGTGGACGGGGAGTATATGCGCAATGCCACCAATGTTCACATTGTCAACCATAAGCAGGCAGTCGAGCTGCTCGTACCGAAATCGGCAAATCTGTCATGCTTTTGTGAAAGATAAGACCATATAGAAGTAATAAGGAGTAGTTATGAAACGATTAATTGCAATGACCGCAGTCCTGGTGATGCTGACCTCGCTGACAGCCTGCGCAAGCAAGAGCCGCCGCAATCTGACGCTCGAAACGAATGTGCAGCCGGCATCGGCAGCAGACACGACTGAAGTGACCGAGACCACCGAGGCGAAGACCGAGGCGAAGACCGAGAGCGGCACGCTTGAATTCAACGAGGATCTCGACGAGGATCTGGTCGGCACATGGAAATACGCCTATGACGACGATCTGGATGCCTACTATGTGATCTCCGAGGATCACACCATGATGAGCATGATCGACCTGTCGAGCCTGATGTTCATCAAGAACGGCAAGCTGGTGCTGGGTGAGGACGATCCGAGCTGTACATTCTCCTTCCGGGAGAATGACGATCACCTCGTTGCAAAGGTGGAAAAGCGTGTTATCCTCGATATTAAGCCGCATAAGGGTGCGGATTCCGACGAGGTGCAGGGCGATTTCGATCTCTACGAGTCGATCGTGCTTCCCGAGGAGGAAGCGCCGACAGAGGCGACCACATCCGACAGTGAGGAGGATGAGGACGAGGACGAGAAGCTCCGCCGCATCCTGCGCTTTGAGGGCAAAAAGACCTACCTGATTGAGCTGGGCGGCTGCTATTCCTCGGACGATCAGCTGATTTTCCTGACCAACCAGAAGCGTCTGGTGATGGACTACAAGTTCAGCGGCAGCGACAAGGATACGCTTGTTGTCAAGGACGAGGAAGGCAATGAGATCAAGCTGACCCGTTCCGAGCTGGACGAGGACGAAAACGACGACTAACACAAAACCCTCCCGGTTTTCCGGGAGGGTTGCTTTACTTTTTCTTCTCCGCCGCAATCTTCGTCAGCGCGAGGACGGAGATATTATCACGGCTGCCGTTTTCCTGCGCCACCTCCCGCAGAATCTGCAGGCGGCGCACCAGGGGTTTGGGTTTGGCGAGAATCTCCTCAATCTCCAGCGAGCTCACCACATCGGACAGCCCGTCCGAGCAGAGCAGGAGAATATCGCCGTATTCCACGGTTTCGTGGTGCATCTGGATGTCAAAGATCGGCGTAGAGGTCATGTTGCCGAGTACCGGGAAAATGACATGCTTCTGCTTGTGCGTGCCCATCTCCCAGTGGTGGATGGAGCCCTCCTCGTAGAGCATCTGCACCAGCGACTGGTCGCGGGAGAGCTGCGACAGGCTGCCGTTCCGATAGCGGTACAGCCGCGAATCTCCGACATTGACCGTGTGGAGCTCCTCATTCTCGTCGATGCCGACCGCGCACAGGGTTGTCTGCATGTTCTCCGTCTCCTCGCTTTCGGCGCCGAGCTGGGCGAGGGTCACATGAATGGCATTAAGCTCCTCGTCGAGATCCGTGCGGCTGGTGAAATTGATGCCCTTGAGGAGCTGCAGACAAGTCTCCGATGCGACCTCACCGCCGTTTTCGCCGGAAACGCCGTCCGCGACAGCGACCAGAAAGGGCGCAGTGAGTTTCGCCTCGGTCATGCCCTCGGTGAGGACGAGCTTGTGCAGCAGCAGGGCATCCTCGTTATGCTCACGGATACCCTGCGACGTGATCGCGCAGCAATAATACATGGCAATTCTCCTGTTACCGGTTTACGTCTCGGCGTAGTTGCCGAGAAACTTGAAGTATTCGAGATTTTCGGACAGATCCGAGAGCATCGCCCGGACGGACGAGTCGCAGATATTCCCGCTGAAATCGAGGTAGAACAGCACCTCGAAGCTGCCGTTCCGGATGGGGCGGGATTCGAGCTTGAGGAGGTTCATCCCGCCGATGACGAACTTGCTCAGCAGGCGGTAGAGCGAGCCCTCCTCATGCGGCAGGCGCAGCATGACGGAGATGCGGTCGGCATCCTCCGAGAGCTCGAGCTCCTTGGCGATGCAGATAAACCGCGTGAAATTGGGCACGTGATCGGAAATACCGTGCGCGAGGATATCAAGACCGAGCATCTCGGCGCAGCGCTCCGAGCAGATCGCCGCGATGGGCTTGTCCGATTCTGCGACCATTTTCGCAGCGGTCGCGGTATTGGAGTACTGCATAGCGGCAATGCCGTGCCTGGTTAGAAACCGTCCGCACTGGGAAAGTGCCTGCGGGTGGGAGTATGCCTCCTTTACGTCCTCGAGCTTTGTTCCGGGACGCACCGCAAGGCAATTGGTGATTTCGACGACCGTCGTGCGGCAGATGTAGAAGTTGTACTCCGCCATGAGGTCATATGCCTGCACGACCGAGCCGAAGGTCGAGTTGACGACCGGAATGATGCCGTACTGCACGCGCCCGGACTGCACGGCTTCAAACACATCCGCGAAGTTCGGGAAGAATTCAGGCTCACAGCCGTCACCGAAGATCTGCTTTGCGGCAGCCTCCGCATTGGAACCGGCGATGCCCTGACACGCGACCGTGGAATCCGGCGCAATGCCGAGCGGGCGGAAATCATAGGGCTCGTGAGTCTGGTGCAGCTCCCGGTACTGCAAATACTTGCTGATGTCCATGATCGTCTGGAACAGCACTGCCGAGGGGGATTCGAGCCCCTCCGCGGCACCCTCCCGGATGCGAGCGAGGATCTCCTTCTCACGGTCAGTCTGGAAGATCTGCATCCCGTGCGCCTGCTTGAAGCGGGCGACCTCCTTGCAGAGCTCCATCCGCTCCGTGAAAGCATCCTGAATCGTGTGGTCAAGGCGGTTGATTCCGCCGCGCAGTTCGTCAAGCTCCATGCGTGCTCCTCCTGAAATCTGATTTACTCCTAATATTATAGCGTATTCCTTTGGAAAAATCAAGTCCTTTCCGCGATGCGATGCCATTTGCTTTGATTTTTTACATTCTGGCATGAAAAAAATCAAAAAAATTCTCTGTATTTGCTAAAATAGGTATTGAAATACATTCCGATTTGTGTTATAATAAAGTGTATGCGAATTTTAGGCAAAGACATAAAGGGCGGAGGGACGCTTTGAGAATACTGGGAATTGACCCCGGCTTTGCGATTGTAGGCTTCGGGGTGATCGACTATGCGGGCTCACAGTTCCGTGCCGTCGAATACGGCTCGATTTATACAGAAGCGCACACGCCGTTCACGGATCGGCTGATGCTGATTGACACCGACATGCAGGAAATTATCCGGCGCTACCAGCCCGACTGCATGGCGATCGAAAAGCTGTACTTCACCACCAACCGCACGACGGGCATCGATGTGGCGCAGGCACGCGGCATCCTGATGCTCAACGCTGCCAAGGCGGGGCTGCCGATTGCGGAATACACGCCCTTACAGGTCAAGCAGGCGGTCGTGGGCTACGGCAAGGCGGAAAAGCACCAGGTCATGGACATGACCCGGCGCATCCTGAAGCTTGCACAGATCCCGCGCCCGGACGATGCCGCCGATGCACTCGCGATTGCCATCTGCCACGCACATTCGACCCGCGGCATGATGGGGATTCAGAATCAATTCAAGTAAAGGAACCAAGCCATGATCTATTCCGTTTCCGGCAAGCTCATCCACAAGGAGGGCAATCTTGCCGTGATCGAATGCGGCGGCGTGGGCTATGCCTGCCGCACGACCCAGACCACGCTTTCCAAGCTTGGAAAGCTCGGTGAACAGGTATTTTTATATACTCACCTCGCTGTCCGCGAGGATGCGATGGAACTCTTCGGCTTTGCCGACCGGGACGAGCTGGCGTGTTTTGAGCTGCTCATCACCGTTTCCGGCGTGGGACCGAAGGCGGCGCTGGCGATTCTCTCCGACCTGACCCCGAACCGGTTTGCGCTGCTGGTCGCATCGGGCGACTCCTCGGCGCTGACCAAGGTCAAGGGCATCGGCAAGAAATCCGCCGAGCGTATCGTCGTGGACCTCAAGGATAAGCTGGCGAAATCGAACCCGGTGATGAACGAGCTGCCCGGAGATGCCGGAGCCGTCGGCGGGGCAGGGGAGCTGGGCGAGGCGCTTGCCGCTCTGCTCGTGCTGGGCTATCGGCAGGAGGAGGTCATGCCGGTTCTGGCGAAGCTGCCGGAGGAGGCAGGCGCCGAGGAGCTTATCCGCCTGACCCTGCGCGAAATGGGCAGACAGAAGCAGTAAACGAGTCCTGCGGGATATTACATATATAAAGGAGGAGATCCGACCATGAATCTCGACGAATTATTGAAGGCGGCGATCAGCGACCCGTCCAAACGCAGCATTTTCCTGCAAACGCTCATCCGCAGCGATGTGTATGTCATCTGCAAGAACCCGGTCAAGACCGGCGAAAAGGGCGAGGGCGTGCAGATGGATCTGGTGACGATCCAGAACCCGGACGGCGACCTGTTCATTCCGTTTTTCACCAGCCACCGTGCGCTGCAGCAGTTTGCCAAGCGCTATGTGGAGTGCTATAAGCTCAACTGCCTGCGTCTGTTCGACCTGATCCAGGACGTTTCCGCCGTGCTGAACCCGAATTCCTACGGCAAGGAGTTCGCCTCCTCCGAGATCAAGAGTATCCTGATGATTGCGCGGAACCTGCATATCAAGGCGATCTCCTACAACGAAGCCGAGACGATCAGCTATCGTCTCCCGCAGCGCAGTCTGTCGCACATCACCCGTGCCGCATCCAAATTCTTCCAGGAGCAGCCGAATGTGGACAGAGCGTTTATTCTCGAGATGACCCGCGGCAGCGAAAAGCCGCAGGTGCTGATTATCGTCGATATGCTGGGCAATACCCGCAAGCTGTTCGTACCGCTTGCCCGCACGCTCTCGAAGGTCTGCAAGGCGCAGGATCACCTGTGCTTCCTCTCCTACGAGCAGGAAATTGCGAAAAAAGCGGCGGACGGCGTGAGTCCGTTCTATGTGCGCAAGAAGCGCTTCTTTGAAAAGTAATCCGATCTGCGATTCTGAAACGGAGGTGAACCCATGATCGAGACAGGCGATTTCGAGATCGACAACCGGCTGGTATCCGCTGACAAAAAGGACGAGGATTTCGCCATGGAGGGCGGACTGCGCCCGACCACGCTTGCGGAATACATCGGTCAGGACAAGGTCAAGGAAAATCTTGCCATCTACATCGAAGCCGCCAAGCGCCGCGAGGGTGCGCTCGATCATGTGCTCCTCTACGGACCGCCGGGACTGGGCAAGACCACGCTCTCAGCGATCATTGCCCGGGAAATGGGCGTGAATCTCCGCGTGACGACGGGACCCGCCATCGAGCGCCCCGGCGATCTGGCGGCGATTCTGACGAATCTCTCCCCGGGCGATGTGCTGTTCATCGATGAGATCCACCGCCTTTCCCGCGCCGTGGAGGAAATCCTCTACCCGGCGCTTGAGGATCACGCGATTGACATCATCGTGGGCAAGGGACCCGCAGCGCGTTCCCTGCGCGTGGATCTGCCGGAATTTACGCTGGTCGGCGCCACGACACGCGCCGGACAGCTCTCCGCGCCGCTGCGCGACCGGTTCGGCATTGTGCAGCGCCTGGAGCTCTACACGCCGGAGCAGCTTGCGGACATCATCCGCCGGAGTGCGCAGATCCTCGACATTCCGTGTAC
>ONEQ01000173.1 GCA_900316885.1 uncultured Eubacteriales bacterium
GGCCGTCCGCCCGGACTACACAGGTTTCCCCTTCACCCGGAACGCTCAAGGCCGACCTTCCGCAGGGCTTTCTCCGTCCCCTGGCCGATGGCAGCCACCTTCACGCCCGCTAGGGCGCGGATATCGCAGGTCTGGAGCATGTGCTCAAAGAAGATGCGCACACCCGAGGGGCTCGTGAACACAATCCAGTCGTAGAGGGCGATTCCCTCGAAAGCCCACTTCAGCGCTTCGTTGTCCTCGATGGGCACCGTCGCGATGGCGGGAATCTCGAGCACTTCGGCACCGAGCTTGCGCAGGCGGTCCGACATCGTGGACACGAGCCCCGCCGGGCGCGTGACGACCACCTTGCAGCCTGCGAGCGGCAGCTCTTCGTACCAGGCGAACTTCTCGGCCAGCTCGCAGACGCCGCCGACGACGATGATGGCCGGTGCAGCGATTTCGGCGCGTGCTGCCTCCTCGGCAAGCGTCCTGGTGTGGGTCGTGCTGTTACCATTGGCGATCACGAAATAATCGCCCAAGATCGTCAGATCCGTAACCTTCAGCACACGGATATCCTCTGCACGCTTCTGATCCAGCGCATGAACTATGACTTTGAGTTTCTCCTCTGCGGTCATGAAATCACTCCTTCTGTGATGTTAATTAAATCTATCAATATAGCTGTCCTTGAGTTCAGGAACCTTCTCCTTCATGTTCTCATCGACATCCTGAAGGCTCTCGCCGTCCTTATCAAAATCCGTCACACGATAGTTGCCCTCCGGGATATACTCGATCAGCGTGCTTTGGTCGGGCTTGAGGGGCACCTGCTGCGTGCGGAAATAGCGGTTTACGAGATTCAGTGCTGCCTTCTTGTGGACAGACCACACAGACTGCTCCTGCACCATCGCTGACTCACCGGGAAGCATGAACACATGCACATGCTCCATGTCAATCGTGCCGGCAAGATCCGCCAGACGAGCCACATCCTCCAGCGACATATCCGTCGCGATGAGCTCCTGATCGTAGACCTTATTGGTCACGTTGAAGATCTGGATGGTATTCATACTGATGAGCTTCTTCATGGCGGCTGCCATGAACAGTCGCTGTCCCTGCACTCTGCCGATGTCGCCGTTCTGGTAACCGTGACGGAAGCGGATCATCCACTCCGCCTGCTCGCCGCTCAGGGTCTGCTCACCCTCCGGAATGACCTTGTCTGCCTCGAACACCATCTTGAACGGCATGTTGATCGGCACACCGCCGATCAGATCGACGATCGTCGCCACATTGTCGCAGGTGGTCGTACAGTAGGCATCCACCGGGATGCTGTAATTCTCCTCCACCGCAGTTACCACGCGCTGGATGGGCGTTTCCTTAGGGTTTCCCCAGGTGTAGATGCTGTTAAATTTGTGGGTCGGGCTGCCTGTGTAATCGGGCGTGAACGTATCACGCGGGATCTGGAGGATGTTCAGACTTGCCGTGTGCAGGTTGAACTGCGCAAGATAATTCACATCATGCAGGTCGCCGCTGCCGTTGTCCTTCGAGTCAAAGCCCAGGAACAGGATGGTGAACTGTCCCTCGATGGTCTGGTTCAAATCGAGCAGATCGTCGAAATTCCGGTCAACATCCTCACGGTACTCCACCTGATCCTCTTTCAAGCGGTGGATGGTACCCTCCTTGTAGATCACCGGCTGGCGGCTCTTGAAATACTTCATGAGCGACATCTGCGTCGGCGCCTCGCCGAGGGAATGGTACGAAATGATCGGTGCATTGAGTGCCATCGCCATGATGAGCGATACGGTCACGGCAATCGTGGTCAGGGACAGCAGGACATTCAGGATGGCAGAACCGATCCCCTGTTTCCTGGCTTTTTTTGATTTTACGGATTTGCTGCCGGGTTTCTTGGACGCTTGGGGCTTTGCCTGGCGTTTGCTCATGCCGCAGAACTTCCTTTCTTTGCGTTCGGGTTCGTATCCAGATACTTGTCAAGAAGATAGCTGTTATACGCCGCAATCGTATACTGCGGGATCAGCCCTTCCTTCTTGAGTACAGAGCCGATGGCATCCGTCAGTGCAGTAAGCATTGCCCCCTTCAGATCCTCAAAGGCGAGCTTGCGCATCTTGGCGACGCCCTTATAATCCCGTTCATCCGAGATCATATCAGCCATGTAAATAATCTCCTCCAGAAGCGACATGCCGGGTCTTGCTACGGTATGGAACCGCACGGAATTGAGAATATCCCGATCCGTTACGCCAAATTCCGACTGGAGGAAATACGCACCCGCGATTCCATGCCAGAGCTTTCGGGAGTGCAGCTCGGCTTCATCGGGCGCAAAATCCCCGGAGAGCATCAGTGCTTTCTGCTGGTCGAAGGGCATTTCCTTGCAGATATCATGCACCAGACCCGCAAAATACGCCTTCTCCTGATCCGCCCCGTAGCGCTGCGCGAGCTGCTTTGCCGCCCTTGCTACGTTGCAGGAGTGCAGGAAGCGCTTCTTGGAGAGATTCTGCTCCAGAAACGCGATCTTATCCTTTACCTGATACATTATCTCACGTCCTGCTGTACAAATTTTGCATACTAATATATTGTACTATCTTTTTCGGCAAATAGCAAGAACAATCCTGTGAATTTTTTACCAATTCCCGAATCTTTGTAGAAGATACTGTAAAACTGTCCACATGTACAATCTCAATTCTGCCATATTGCCGCAGGTTTTCCGCCGCCGCATCCAACGCCTCATATTCCCCGGGCTCCCGGGCAATGCCGGCGAGGGTCACACGCTGCAAAATCTCCTGCCAGCGGTGCCATGTCGTGAAGCTCAGAAGCATGTCGCTGCCCATGAGCAGGAAGAATTCATCCTCCGGGCGTGTTTCCGTGAAATGCTCCACCGTATAGTAGGTGTAGCTCACCTGGCTCTGCCGGAGCTCGAAATCCTCGGCATGCAGCCACGGATATTCCTCCGCGGCAAGTCGGCACATCTCCAGCCGGTCGGCTTCGGGGGCATACGCCGCCATCGAACGGTGCGGGGAGATCTTCGACGGCACGAGCAGGACTTCATCCAGATGCAGCGCATCATGGACGCTCTCCGCAAGATGCAGATGCCCCAGATGCGGCGGATTGAAGCTCCCGCCGAAAATGCCGGCACGCATTACTTAGCAGCTTTCAGGTCAATGACCGGCTCCTGCGGATTGCGCTTGAACAGCACAAAACGGCTGCCGATGACCTGCACGACATCGGAATGGGTCTGCTCCGCGATCTGGTCGGCTGCCTCGCGGGAGGTCAGCTCGCAGTTATCGAGCACACGCAGCTTGATGAGCTCGCGCTTCTTGAGCGCATCGTTCACCTGTGTGATAAGATTCTCCGAAATACCGCCCTTTCCGATCTGGAAGATGGTCTCGTAGCTCTGCGCGATACCCCGCAGATAGGCTCTCTGCTTACTTGTCAGCATTCTGTTTCCCGTACCTTTCCTGATATACTTCGTATAACAGCCGCAGGGCAGCGCCCCGGTGGCTGATCTCATTCTTCTCGTCCGAGGTCATTTCGGCAAGTGTTCTGCCATTATAAAGGAACACCGGATCATAGCCGAAGCCGTTCTCACCGCGCTCCTCATAGCCGATCTTACCGTGGCAGGATGCGGACATAGTCCCGGAGCCGTTCTCGTCAATGTACGCGATCGTACATTCAAAATACGCACCGCGCTCGGCATCGGGCACGTCCTTCATCTCGGCAAGCAGCTTGGCACACTCCTGCCCCTTGGGGGCATATCTTGCGGAATGAACTCCAGGCGCGCCGTTCAGGGCATTCACACAAAGCCCGGAATCATCGGCAAATACCGGCATCTTCACGATGTCATAGACTGCCTTTGCCTTGATGAGCGCATTCTCTGCGAAGGTCTCGCCGTTCTCATCCGGCTCTACATTGGCACCTGCCTCCTGCTGGGAAAGCACCTCGATGCCCAGGGGCGCGAGAATCTCACGCGCCTCCCGGAGCTTATTCTGATTATTGGTCGCCATTACCGCTTTCATGCGTCATCCTCCTCATCGTTCTTCTTGCCGAAGATCCACCAGCCCTTTTTCTTCTTTTCAGTCTTCTGCTCCTCTGCGGGTTCCTCCGGGATCACAGGCTCGGTCGGAGCCGGTGCCGGCATCTCTGCGGGTTTCGGCGCTGCGGGTCTGGGTGACTCCGTGATTCCGGGCTTATCCTTGACAGCATACATCGGCTGATAGGACGGTGCCGGTGCGGGTGCGCCGAAGCTGATCGGCTGTGCGGGGGTGATGACTGAATTGGGCTGCTGGGCTGCGTACAGCGGGGTGTATACCTGCGGTGCCTGCTGTGCCGGATACTGGGAATAGTTGGGTGTCAGCGACGGAGCGGGGATATGCGGTACAACCGGCTGCTGTACCGGCGGTGCAGCAATCGGGGTTGACGGCGGAGAATACGGCTTCATCGGCGGGATATAGGGCTCGGGCTGCTGCTGCATCGGGAAATACGGTGCGGGTGTATGCGGCACCACATACGGTGCGGGCTGTGAATACTGTACAGGCTCCGATACGACTGACGGCGCAGGTGCGGCAACAGGTTCGGGCTCGGATTCTGCGACAGGCTCGGATTCTGCAACAGGCTCGGGCTCTGCAACAGGCTCGGGTTCTGCGACAGGCTCGGACTCTACAACAGGCTCGGATTCTGCAACAGGCTCAGCCTCTGCGACAGGCTCGGGTTCTGCGACAGGCTCGGGTTCTGCAACAGGCTCCTCCTCGGTTTTTTCCTTCTTGCCGAACTGCCACCATTTCTTCTTGGGCTCCTCTGCCGCGGGAGCCGGTTCCTCTGCTGGAGTTTCTTCGGATTCCTCAGTTTCCTCTGGCTCCTCCTGCTTGCCACGCTGCCACCAAGGCTTCTTCTTCTCCTCCTCCTCTTCGGATTCTTCCGCCGCTTCCTCGGTTTCCTCCGACTGCTCCTCACCGATGATCTGCACATCCTGCGAACGATCGAACAGCGCACGGACGAAATCCGCATTGTCAAACGTCTGGAGATCCTCGATTTTCTCACCGACACCGATCAGTTTGACCGGGATGCCCAGCTCATTCTTGATCGAAACCACGATGCCGCCCTTAGCCGTACCATCGAGCTTGGTCAGTACGATACCCGTGATATTCGCCACCTCGCTGAACAGCTT
>ONEQ01000107.1 GCA_900316885.1 uncultured Eubacteriales bacterium
TGCCAATAGACACAGCACGCCGTCAGACAAGACAGCGTGCTGAGAACAACATATTTCCAGAGGTCGCGGCGCCCGATCAGCACAGCCAGTCCTGGTACCAGCAGACATCCGAGCAGCGGGAGCCTTGCGGGACCCGCCGTCACCAGCGAACCGATTGCCAGTCCCAGCACATAGGGAATGCCGATGCAGAGCGCGGGACGCTTCATCAGTCCTTGGGGAATAACGGCAGCCGGTCAAGGAAGATGATATCATCCCTGTCAGCCGCCTCACCCTCGGCGAGCACGGTTGCCTTTGCAACGATAATACCGCCGGCACGGTTGACGATGGCTTCGATGGATTTCAGGGATTCGCCGGTGCTGATGACGTCATCCGCGATCAGGACACGCTTGCCCTTGAGCATTGCAGCCTTGTCGCCGTCGAGATAAAGCGTCTGTTCCCCGGCAGTGGTGATGGAATTGACGGTAGCGGAAATGCAGTCTGTCATGTAAAGCTTCACTGTTTTCCGTGCTACAACATAGGGCTTTCCGCTCTGCCGTGCCATTTCGTAGGCAAGCGGGATGCCCTTGCTCTCAGCGGTCACGATCACATCAAATTCCGGCACTTTCGGGAGAAGCTGCTTGGCACTTTCCACGGTGACTTCGACATCACCGAACATGATAAATGCCGCAATATCGAGCTTGTCGTTGACAGCGCACTTTTTGAGCTTCCGGTCAAGACCTGCAACCTTCATTTCATAATATTCAGCCATAATATCTCCTTAACCGAGCGACTGCTTGCCCCAGCCCATCTTCGTGCCTGCAAGCATATGGAAGTGCAGATGCATCACGCTCTGACCGGCATCCTCGCCGCAGTTGTTGATGACGCGGTAGCTTTCGATGCCCTCGTCTGCGGCAACCTTGGCAATTGCCTCGAAGATTTTCGCAGCGTACTGGGAATTCTCCGCATCGATCTTCTTGGCGCAGCAGATGTGCGTCTTGGGAACGAACAGATAGTGAACCGGTGCAATCGGCTCAATGTCCTTGAATGCGTATACGAACTCATCCTCGTAAACCTTCGCGGACGGGATATCACCATTGATGATCTTGCAGAACAGACAATCCTTATCGAGTGCCATAATACTTCCTCCTTTGTGTTTTTTCGGGCTGGCGCCCGATCAGGAGGGGCTGCTCGCCCCTCCTAAACCTCCCTCGGCAGGACTATGCAGCCCTGCACCCGCAGGTTTGTATTACTTAATAATATCAGAAACAACAGATTCGAGCTGTGCCAGTGCGTCCTTGACCTTGCTCTGGTCGCCGATGCCTGCCATTGCGGAATCCGGCTTGCCGCCGCCCTTGCCGCCGGTCAGAGCCGCGATCTGCTTGACGATATTGCCGGCATGAGCGCCCTTTTCCAGTGCAGCCTTGGTTGCCACGCAGTAGAGCTGACCCTTTTCGCCGCCGACACCTGCCAGTACTGCAATCACAGCACCGTCATTGCCCTTGATCTGGTCGCCCATCTTGCGGAGCATATCGGCATTCGCGCCCTCGATCGCCGTGCCGATGACCTGAACGCCCTTGACGTCCTTGGCATTCTTCATCACATCGTCCAGTGCGCTGCCTGCCATCTTGGCACGCAGGGACTCGACGGTCTTTTCGGTCTCACGCAGCTGTGCGGTCAGTGCTGCGCACTTTGCGGGCAGCTCTGCCGGGTTGTTGCACTTGAGCGCCTTGGCAGCTTCGAGAATCGTCTCCTGCTGGGACTGGATGAGCTCCAGCACGCCCGTGCCGGTCACAGCTTCGATTCTGCGCACGCCGGATGCGACAGAGCTCTCGGATACGATGCGGAACAGACCGATGTTCGCGGTATTTGCCACATGGGTACCGCCGCAGAATTCAACGGAAACGTCACCCGCCTTGACAACGCGGACAATATCGCCGTACTTCTCACCGAACAGTGCCATCGCACCGAGCTTTCTTGCCTCGTCAATCGGCATCTCGTTGATCTCGACCGGAATCGCCGCCAGAATCCACTCATTGACCAGATTCTCGACATTGGCGATTTCCTCTGCGGTCATCGCGGAGAAATGGGAGAAGTCGAAACGGCAAGCCTTGTCATTGACAAGCTGTCCTGCCTGATGCACATGGTCGCCCAGAATCCGGCGCAGTGCTGCCTGTAACAGATGCGCTGCGGTATGGTTGCGCATCACCTTATTGCGGAATTTGGTGCAGTACTTTGCGCGGACAGTTTCGCCTGCGGAGAGGGTGCCCTCCTCCATCGTGCCGAAATGCAGATAATGCCCGTCTTCGTCCTTGGTGACGGACTCTACCTTGAAGAAGCCGTCAGGTGTACGCATTTTACCGTGATCGGAAACCTGTCCGCCGGATTCTGCATAGTACGGAGACACATCCAGAACGACGATCGCCTTGTCGCCGGTCGCCAGATTCTCGGTCATTTCGCCGTCCTTGAGAATGGTCAGCACCTTGGACTGGATCTCGTTATCGGTATAGCCGACAAACTGGGTTTTCGGCAGATCGAGCTTGATGGAATTATCCGCCCACGAGCTGGATGCCTTTGCCGCATGGTCAGCCTTGGCGGTTGCACGCTGCTTCTGTACGAGCTCACGGTAGCCAGCCTCATCGACTGCAAAGCCGCGCTCTGCTGCGATTTCTACGGTCAGATCGAACGGGAAGCCGTAGGTATCTGCCAGCTTGAACACATCCTCGCCGGACAGGGTCTTGCCGGATGCATTGTCCATGATCTCGGTCAGGAGCTCCATGCCCTTGTCGATGGTCTTGGCGAACGCCTCCTCCTCGACCTTGATGATCTTCTTGATGTAGGCACGCTTCTCCTCCAGCTCCGGATAAGCGTTCTTGTTCTCGTCAATGACGGTATCGGCAACATCGTGCAGGAAGGTGCCCTTGATGCCGATCATTCTGCCGTGACGCGCCGCACGTCTCAGCAGACGGCGGAGGACATAGCCGCGGCCCTCGTTGGACGGGAGCACACCGTCGCCGACCATGAAGGTGGTGGAACGGATGTGGTCGGTGATGACACGCAGGGAAATATCCGTGTTCGCGTCGTCATGGTAGTGAACGTTTGCGACGCGGGAAATGTGCTTCATGATGTTCTGCACGGTATCGACCTCGAACAGGTTGTCCACGCCCTGCATGACACATGCCAGACGCTCCAGACCCATACCGGTGTCGATGTTCTTGCTCTTCATCTCGGCGTAGTGACCCTCGCCGTCGGAATCGAACTGGGAGAATACAAGGTTCCAGATCTCGATCACACGGTCGCAGTCGCTTGCCTGCTCGAAACTCTCGAACGGACCGTAAGCCTCGCCGCGGTCGAAGTGAATTTCCGAACACGGGCCGCACGGACCGGAGCCATGCTCCCAGAAGTTGTCCTTCTTGCCGAGGCGGATGATGCGCTCGTGCGGGATGCCGATGCTCTTTTCCCAGATCTCCTCCGCCTCATCGTCGCTCTCATAGATGGTGATCCAGAGACGGTCAGCCGGGATCTCGAGCACCTTGGTCAGGAACTCCCATGCCCATGCAATGGCTTCCTTCTTGAAGTACTCACCGAAGGAGAAGTTGCCGAGCATCTCGAAATAGGTACCGTGACGTGCGGTCTTGCCGACGTTCTCGATATCAGGGGTACGGATGCACTTCTGGCAGGTGGTTACACGCACATTGGGGGGTACAGCCTGACCAAGGAAGAATTTCTTCAGCGGTGCCATACCGGAATTGATGAGCAGAAGGCTCTTGTCGCCCTGCGGGATGAGGGAGGCAGATGCCATACGGGTGTGACCCTTGCTCTCAAAAAAGGACAAATACTGCTCGCGCAGGTCATTCAGTCCACGCCATTCCATTTTGATTCACTCCATCATTCAAAGTTTTGCGCAAGGTATGCGCATACAGTTATAGTATAGCATACTTTTTCGGAAATTGCAAGCTTTTTTTCAAGTGCGCCGTGGAAAGGCAAAGCCCCTGCATTTCGCAGGGGCTTCGATGTTAACTGTTGGTGACTGCCTTGAGCAGCGCAAGCACATCGGCGGAATCCACCTTCTGGGAGCCGTCGGCATCTGCTGCCGTCTGCTGCTCTCCGGTGAGCTGGAGGATGCCGAGAATGGATTTGTTGAGCTGGATCACATCCACGATGTCCAGGCGGTAATCGGTATTGACATCGCCCTTGATGATCTCGCCGGGCATGCCGGGAATCGCCTCGAACATGAAGTTGTACAGCTCTGCATACGCCTGTGTCGTACTGCCGGCATAGCCGCGGAGGACAACCTCGTTGTCAAAGGCGCGTATCGTCTCCTCGCCGTTGTCGCAGATCTCGCAGTCCGGATTCAGGATGGTGACGGAGCTGCAGCGGCTGTTGGTCGCGAACGCGGCCTGATTCACAGTCTTCACATCGGCGGGGAGGATGATCTCGCCGGATGCCTTTCTGCCGTTGACAGCGATATGATTGATGATGAGGACAGGCGCGTCCTTGATCTGCGCATTGGACCACGGCGTATGGTCAAAGGCAAACGATTCAATATTGACGGCGCTCTCCGGGATGCTGACCTCGGTGAGCTGTTCGCATCTTCGGAAGGCATCCAGACCGATGGTGGTCACGCCGTCCGGGATCTCGACGGAGGTCAGCGGTGTGCCCGAGAATGCGCAGCCTTCGATGGCAGTCAGATCCGGCGGGAGCTTGACCTCGGTCAGACCGGTGCCGGAGAATGCACCCGTCCGGATCGTCGTGACAGTATCGGGAATTTCAACATCCGTCAGACCGGTGCAGTGTTCAAACATCGACCACGGGATCTCTGTGATGCCGGCGGGGAAGGTCACATCTGACAAGGATGTGCAGCCGGAGAACAAGCCGGAATCCATTTCCTTGACGGAATCCGGGAGGACGATTTTTTGCAGACTGGTGCAGTTCTGAAAGGCATAGGCACCGATCTGCTCCACGGTATCCGGGATCTCGATCGCGGTGACGTTCGTGCAGTTCTCAAAGGCGCCTGCCTTGATGTTGGTCACACCCTCACCGATCACGATCTTCCTGATGGATTCTGCCTTATCCGCCCATGGTGCGTCAGCAGGGAAGAACGGGATGTCGCTCATGGTGCCGTTGTTCCGGATGGTCAGGGTGCCGTCCTCGCTGATGTCCCATTGCAGATCGGGGTTCCAGTCAGCCGGGAGCGGTACTGCGCTGGCAGTGAGGGCACCCGGCTGTGCGAGCAGGATTCCGGCGCAGAGCGCAGCGGCAAGCAGCTTGTTGGTTCGTTTCATAGTAAACACTCCTCTCAAAATGTGTTGAACATCCCCGCCGGTGCAGAAGCGGGGCAGGAACAGAGTCGCAGATCTGTTCCATGGGGAACGAAAACGTATCATGTTATACGTTTACTATAACTATACCACAGAATTTTTGAAAAAGTAAGGGAAAAATTGTGTACAAAATAAAAACCCCTGCCAATGACAGGGGTTTGGAAATACATTACTGGAAGATCTTTCCGAAATCGTCCTGGAGCTTCTTCTCGGTCACGAGTGCATCATCCATCGTCTTGCCGATGCTGGTGTAGTAGCACTTGATCTTCGGCTCGGTACCGGACGGACGGATAACGACCTTTGCGCCCTCCGCCAGATCAAATACCAGCACATTGGACTTCGGCAGCGTGATGGCAGCCTTGGCGCCGGTCTGCTTGTTGGTCGTCTCACTTGTCAGGTAATCGGACACGGAAACAACCTCCAGACCGCCGATGGACTTCGGCTGCTCGTTGCGCAGGCTCTCCATCAGGGAGTTCATCTTCTTCATGCCGGTCTCGCCCTCGAACGCGAAGCTCTGGAGGGAGTGACGGAAAACGCCGTACTTCTTGTAGAGATTCTCACGCGCCTGGAGCAGGGAAATGCCCTGGGTGCGGTAGTAAGCAGCCATCTCGCAGATGAGCATGGACGCAACGACAGCATCCTTATCGCGCACATAAGTGCCGGCGAGATAGCCATAGCTCTCCTCGAAGCCGAACACATAGCGCTTCTCCTCGCCCTTCGCCTCAAGCAGACCGATCTGCTCACCGATGAACTTGAAGCCGGTGAGAACCTCGATCATCTGGAGACCGTACTCCTTGGCGATCGCAGCGATCAGGTCGGTGGTCACGATCGTCTTGACAACGATCGGATCCTTCGGCATGGTGCCGTTCTTGACACGCTGGGAGCAGATGTACTCGGTCAGCAGAGCACCGACCTCGTTGCCGGAGAACAGTGCGTAATCGTCGCCGTCCGGAACTGCGATGCCCACGCGGTCACAGTCGGGATCCGTTGCAAGCAGCAGGTCAGGCTTGACCTTGTCGCAGTACTGGAGTCCGAGGTTCAGCGCCTCGCGGATCTCCGGGTTCGGATACGGGCAGGTCGGGAAATTGCCGTCCGGGTTCTCCTGCTCGGAAACGACGGTCACGTCGGAAATACCAATGCGCTTGAGGATCTCACGGACAGGCTTGTTGCCGGTGCCGTTGAGCGGGGTGTAGACGATCTTCAGACCGCTGTCTGCGCAGAGCTTGGTATTGATGCCCTGTGCGAGCACATTCTGGAAATACTCCTCAATGACAGGCTGCTCGATGTAGGCGATCATGCCGTCAGCCATCGCCTTGTCGAAATCCTCATACTTGACATCACTGAACATGTCGAGGGAGTTGATCTCGGTGATGACAGCCTCGGCGACCTCAAGCGTAATCTGGCAGCCGTCCGCGCCGTATGCCTTGTAGCCGTTGTACTTGGCAGGGTTGTGGGATGCGGTTACCATGATGCCGGCGCTGCACTTCAGAGCACGTACCGCCCAGCTCAGGCAGGGGGTAGGCATCAGTTCATTATAAATGTGTACCTTGATGCCGTTTGCTGCCAGAACGCCTGCGGCAGCCTTGGCAAATACATCGGACTTGTTGCGGCTGTCATAGGAAATGGCAACGCTCGGCTGATCGAAGGACTTCTTGACATAGTTGGCAAGACCCTGTGTCGCACGGCGTACCGTATAGATATTCATGCGGTTGGTGCCGGCGCCCAGAACACCGCGCAGACCGCCGGTACCGAATTCCAGATCACGATAGAAACGGTCGCTGATCTCGTCTTCCTTGCCCGCAATACTCTTGAGCTCGGTCTGCAGATCGGGATCGTCGGTTGCATGATCGCACCATACATTATAAAGCTCCATCACTGACATAGCAATTCCTCCTGAACTGTATTTGCTTGGATACCCATGCACAAAGCACAGTCTATGACATAATCATATATATTATACCATAGAATGATCAGTTTGAAAAGAGGAAACGGGAAAAAACTTGCAATCCATGGAAAGTTTTCCAGAATGCACGAAATTGGAACACTGAATTAGGAAAAATAGACAAAAGGAAAAATCTGTCATTTATTGTCAGAAAATGGGTACTGGGAAAAAGCACAAAATCCCATAAAAAATCAGGAGTTTCTTCTGCTTGACTTTTTCAGGAAACCGTGGTATAATAATAAAGCTGTCGGACGAGAGAGCGAAGCTCGAAGGTCTGGAAAGCACGCAACTTTGGGAAAACTGAATAGTCTGAAATGTTTT
>ONEQ01000165.1:0-7678 GCA_900316885.1 uncultured Eubacteriales bacterium
CGTCGATGGAGCCGATGACGGGATTGGCAGTCTTATACATGTCGCGCAGCGCCGAATTTCCGGCACTTTTTGCCGCAGAGACACGCGCAGAGAAATCCGCCTTATCCTTCTCGCGGCGGAGCGTCTGGAGCTCATCGAGCAGCGCATTGGACTGCGCCTTAGTGGATTCGACGATCCGGTTCGCCTGCGCGGATGCCTGCTCGAGGATCTCGCGCTCCTCCTGTGCCGCATGGTCGCGCTTTTCCTGCCATTCGGCTTTGAGCGCTTCGGCTTCGCGTCGGAGCTTTTCGGCTTCCTCGCGTTCGGCTTCGAGCGCCTTGCGGGATTCCTCAAAGCGGGAAATGACGTTCTCAAACCGGCGGTTTTCCTCGGAAATGAGCGCTTCGGCATGGTCGAGGATTACCTTCGGCACGCCGAGCTGACCGGAGATCGCAAACGCATTGGATTTACCCGGAGAACCGATAATCAGCCGGTATGTCGGCGTTAGCGCTTCCGTGTTGAATTCGCATGATGCATTGAGCACATCGGGCGTATCCGCCGCATAGAGCTTCAACTCCTGATAATGCGTGGTGACCATGAGCTTGGCGCCGACCTGCTTGAGATAGTCGATCACTGAGATTGCCAGCGCCGCGCCCTCGACCGGATCCGTACCGCCGCCGAGCTCATCGAGGAGGATCAGCGTGGAATCATCCGCGGTATTGAGGATCTGCACGAGATTGGTCGTGTGCGAGGAGAACGTGGACAGATTCTGCTCGATGCTCTGAGAATCGCCAATATCCGCGAGAATGTGGCGGAAAATCGAGATCCGGCTCCCGTCCGTGACGGGAATGAGCAGACCGCACATCGTCATGGCCGTGAGCAGTCCCACCGTTTTGAGTGCGACAGTCTTACCGCCGGTATTGGGTCCCGTAACGATGAGTGCATTGTGCTCCTCACCGAGTTCGAGACTGATGGGCACCGCCTTGCTCTGATCGAGCAGGGGATGGCGTGCCTTTTTGAGCTCAATTACGCCGTCGTCGCTTATGGCAGGCTTGACGGCTTTGAGAGATGCGGCGTAATTCGCCTTGGCGAAGTAGTAATTGAGTTCTGCGCAGGTTGCATGGAGCCGGCGCAGGGTGGACGCCTCCGCACCCACTGCGGCGCAGAGCTTCTGCATGATGCGGTCAATTTCCTCCACCTCGCGGCTTTCCAGCAGGCGGATATCATTGTTTGCCTCCACGATCTGCATCGGCTCGATAAACAGTGTCGCGCCGGAGGAGGATGTATCGTGGATCAGACCTGCGACCTGACTGCGGTATTCTGCCTTGACGGGCAGGACAAATCTGCCGTCGCGGATGGTGACGGTGGTATCCTGCAAATACTTCTGCATGGACTTGTTGCGCGTCATTTTGTCGAGGGTATCACGCAGATTGGAGCGCTCCTTGATGAGCTTGCGGCGGATTTCCCCGAGGGTCGGGCTTGCCGCATCCGCGATTTCCTCCTCGGAGACGATCGAGCGCTCAAGGGTGGTGAGCAGATCATCCAGAGGCGACACGAGCGAGAATAAGTAATCCAGTGAGGTTGCTGTCTCGCTGCAATGCCCGTACCAGCCGTTGAGCGACTGCACCTGCCGCAGGAGATCTGCCACATCGAGCAAATCGCGCAGGGACAGTCTCGCACCGGATGCGGCGCGGGTGACCATGTTGCAGATGTCCTTGAAGCCCGAGAACGGCGGCGTGCCGAACTGCATCGCAAGCCGGAGGGCATCGTCGGTCTTTTCCGCCTCGCGGCGGACTTCGGTCAGGTCGGAGCTGGGTTTGGTATCCAGCATCATTTTGCGGCTGGTTTCATTCGAGGTAAACTCTGCTGCACGGGCGAGCACCTTATCCAGCTCGAGTGTGATTTCAAATGGTTGCATAAGTACTCCTTATTGAATGTCTTCATTATCCGGAGATGGAATATTTCTGATATAATGACATTTGGGAAAGGCAGAACAGCCATAGAACTGCGTTCCGGAATGTAACCCTCTACGAGCGGTTCGTAGAACGAGTGCAGCTCCGCAGAGGGGACAAAGCAAATTCTCCGGTTCTTGTTCGCGCTCCGGAAGCGGTTCGGGTTGCAATTTCGGTATATAAGCAGGCTTTTGATATCTGGATTGGATTGTATCGATATGCTCCTGCCGCTGAACTGAATCTGCCTTTGTCAGAGGCAGCAGTTTCTCATAAATATGCACGATTTCTTCAGTACTAAGCAGATCCGGATACTGTTTCCAACTGTGCCATATGGTGGGACGCAGCATGTTGCGTTTAAGGACATGCACGTTTTGCGTGTTCAAAGTGATGTTTTTCAGCTGACAGCGTTCTGAAAACACAATGAAAGAAAACAAGGAAGCATCCTGTTCCAGATACTGCCGAAGCCATTTTATGTGTGTCTGGTTCTGCTTGATTGGGTTATAGAAGCGATGCTTCTTTCTGTCCGGCATGGACTGCGTCCAGAACTGATCCGATTCACGTCCGAAGATCCAACCAGAATAGTTCTTGCTCTCGATGACGAAGATGCCTTTCTGCGCGATAAATACAAGGTCGATCTCTGATGTACCCCCATCATCCTTCGGTAGATACAGATTGCGAAGAATCTTTCCTTTTTTCCGAAAAGATCAAGTATTTTCAGTTCACGGGCGGTTAGACTTTCGCCGTATTGTCCAATCTTGTCCGGTGTCCAGATTAGTTTGTCAAGAATATCCAGCAGGAGATCGATCATGTTGTTTCACCTCGCAGCGCTTTATAAAATTCCAGCGTCTGAAACTCCCTGTCCACATGATACCGCAGAAAATCCTCTGCAAAGCGGAAGAGCGGCGCACGGCTGGATCCCCTGAGCCGGAATGAGAAAACCTTCTCAATATCGGACAGCACGATATGCCGGACAGCCTGGAGCGTTCCGGCAGGGGCTTCGATCAGGTGGTGCAGATCATCCGCAGGACGCTTGCAGTCCCGGCAGAAGAAATGCCCGTCCTCGACTGCAAAAAACAGCGATTCCGGGAGATACGTTCCGCACCGGCGGCACATGACCACATCCGGCATAAAGCCCAGAAGCGATGCGCACCGCAGCTCAAAAATGGATTTGAGAATGGCTTCATCCGGCTCAGGCTCTGAGAGATAGTGCAGGCAGCCGTGGAGAAGCCGCAGAAGTTCAGGCGTACCTGTTCGCGGCAGCACCGCAAAGGTCAGGATCTGCGAAAAATACGATGCCAGCGCCACCGCTGTGACGGACGTGCGCAAGCCGTAAAAAATCTGAATGGGCGAGACGCTGCTCAGCATTCTCGCCCCTTTTTTCTTGTCGTTCAGGCAGAATTCCGAATAGGCAAATAGCTGTGTGCCGCTTCCGGTCCGGCTGCTGATTTTGCCGGCGCCCTTGACGAGCACCTCCATCACGCCGTATTCTGCCGTGAGAATATCAATGAACCTGTCCTGTTCCCCGATCGTCCGCTGGTTCAGGACAATGCCCTTCACTGTCAGCATGTTCCAACCCCTTGATGGCGGCATAGGCAAGATAATCCTGTACGCTACCGCTGGTTTCAAACTGCTCCCATGCACTCATATGACATCCCTCCTGTCCCTAGTATGGACGGGGAGGGGCGATTTATGCACAGATCAGATGTCGTCGTTCAGCCCGAAGCTGCGGATGAGCCCTTCCTTGTTGCGCCAGTCCTCCTTGACCTTGACAAAGCACTGAAGATTGACCTGAATTTCAAAGAAATGCTCCAGCTCGCGCCGCGCAGAGCTTGCGATTTTTTTGAGCATCGAGCCGTTCTTGCCGATGATGATGCCCTTGTGGGAATCGCGCTCGCAGTAGATGACTGCCGAAATATCCAGCAGATCCTTGTCATCGCGCTCCGAGAGCTTATCGACAGTGACAGCCACGCCGTGCGGCACCTCGTCATTGAGCAGGCGCAGGAGCTTTTCGCGGATCATCTCTGCCGCCAGCACGCGCTCCGGCTGGTCGGTGAATTTGTCGTCCGGGAAGAAATGCACGGACGGCTGTGCGAGCTCCGATGCCACGCGCATGATTTCGTCAAGCCCGTCTTTTTCGGACGCGCTCACCGGGATGATCGCATAGGGATGGTAGGTGTTCTCGAGCTTGAGCAGCACCGGCATCATTTTCGACTTGTCATCGAGCAGATCGACCTTGTTCACAACGATGATGCACTGGATCTTGCGCTGTGCAATGCTTTTGAGCATCTGCTCGTCCTGCTCGTGGAGCTTTTTGGTGCAGTCAATGACATAGAGCACTACATCCGCATCCGCCGCCGAGGTCTCCGCCGTTTTCATCATGTGCGCGGAGAGCCGTGTCTTGCCCTGATGCAGACCGGGGGTATCGATGAACACATACTGCGTCTCATCCTGCGTGAGGATGCCGGTGATGCGGGTGCGCGTCGTCTGCGGCTTGCTCGACACTGAGGCAATTTTCTCACCGATCAGCGCATTGAGCAGGGTGGATTTTCCGGCATTTGTTCTGCCGGAAAGGGTCAGAAAGATCGATTTTGTCATATTACTGCCCTTCCGTTGTGTCCGTATAGCTCAGTTCGCGGGAAATACCAAGCTTTTCGAGCACAGCTTCCTCCTTTTCACGCATGATACGCTCGTCGAGCGGGCTCTTTTCGTGATCGTAGCCGAGCAGATGCAGCATGGAATGAACCGTCAGAAAGCCGATCTCACGGGACAGGGAATGTCCGTAGATATTCGCCTGCTTGACGGCAGTCTCGATAGAAATCACCACATCACCGAGAAGCACATTGCCGGTCTCGGAATCGATCTCCTGCGTGCCGTCCTCGCTGGTCAGCGGGAAGGAAAGCACATCGGTGACACTGTCCTTGTTGCGGTAGGCTTTATTCAGACTGCGGATTTCCGCATTGGATACGAAGGATACACTGACCTCGGCGTTCTGTGTGAAGCCCTCGGAGATCAGTACGGCATGGCAGCAGCGCCGGATGAGCAGACGGATGCCCGAAGGTATCTTGACGGCGTTCTGATTGTTCTTGATACTCACCTTTAATTTACCTGTTTGCTGCATAATGATCGTTCTCCTTTCCCTGTCAGGAATTATGATTATTCTTATGATAAAAGCTCTCGTAAGCCTTGATGATGTCCTGCACCAGCTTGTGCCGCACGACATCCTTTTCCGTAAAGCGGATGATCGCAATATCGTCGATATTTTTCAGGACGCGCATTGCCTCGATCAGACCGGATTTCCGTTTTTCCGGCAGATCAATCTGCGTCACGTCACCGGTGATAACCATTTTACTGCCCTCGCCAAGCCGCGTGAGGAACATTTTGATCTGTTCGCTGGTCGTGTTCTGCGCCTCATCCAGAATGATGAAGGCATCGTCAAGCGTGCGTCCGCGCATGTAGGCAAGCGGTGATATCGAACAGCGCATCGTACAGGGGACGCAGGTACGGATCAACCTTGTCCTGCAGGTCACCCGGCAGGAATCCGAGCTTCTCGCCGGCTTCCACAGCAGGGCGGGTGAGAATGATCTTCTGCACCTCGCGTGCCTTGAAGGCACGTACGGCAAGCGCCACGGCGAGATAGGTCTTGCCGGTGCCGGCAGGTCCCACGCCGAGGGTGATGGTGTTCTTTTTGATTTGCTCGACGTATTTCTTCTGTCCGACCGTTTTCGGGCGGACAACCTTGCCGCTGGTGGTGATGCAGATGCCGTCACCGTCCAGCTCGCGGACGGATTCGCCCTCGCCGTCGGACACCATGGAAATGACGTAACGGACGGTCTGTTCAGTGAGATTGCTTCCTTTAGCAGCAAGCTCACCGAGCAGCTTCAGTGCCGCCGCAGCATGTTCGCAGTCCTCGGACTCACCGGAAATATGCACATCCGGACTCCGTCCGGTGAGAATAACGTGATACTCATGCTGAATGGTCAGCAGGTTTTCATCGCAGCTGCCGAGAACAGCCTGCAGTACGGCGGGATTTTCAAAGCTGATGATTTGTTCTGACATGACATGGACTCTCCTAGGAATACAAGTAGCAACTTGTACATTAATATATGTAGTATTGCATTTCTTCATACGAATCATGCGCCTGTTCAGGACGGTGATCCGCACAAAAGATGACTTTACCAAAAACGGTATGTGAATGTGAACAGCTTTCGGCAAAGCACATAGTTTTATACGTTACTATTATAAACCATTTTGTACGAAAAGTCAAGTGCCGTGCCGAAAAATTCACAGTTTTGTCACCGGAAAAATTTTTTTGAAAAAACACTTGACAAATGAAGAATGATCGGGTATAATATTTTATGAAAACAAAGCAGGCACACGATGTGACTCACCGTTTGGCTCGAAGTCGAAACGGTCAATACTTCCCGGAACGCAATCCGTGCAAAGCGGAGTGCGGGGAGATTGGTGAGTACAGGCAATCTGCTTGTGCTCTTTTTGTTTTGTTTCAAATTTTTATGCTTGGGGGTGCCGGCAATAGCTAAGGACACAAAGGACATTCAGATCAACGAGATGATCCGGGATAAGGAAATTCTGGTCATCGACGCTGACGGTACAAAGCTGGGCGTGATGTCCGCGAAGGACGCGCAGAAGCTCGCTTACGAAAAGAATCTGGATCTGGTTAAGATTGCGCCGCAGGCAAAGCCGCCTGTATGCCGTATCTTAGACTACGGAAAGTTCTGCTTTGAACAGCAGAAGCGTGAGAAGGAAGCCAAGAAGAATCAGAAGGTCATGTCCATCAAGGAGATCCGCATGTTCTCCGCGATTGATACCCATGATTTCGAGACCAAGGTCAATCAGGCAGTCAAATTCCTGAAGGGCGGCGATAAGCTCAAGGTTTCCGTTCGTTTCAGAAAACGCGCAATCGCGCATCCGGAGCTTGGTGGTGAGCTGCTTGATCGCTTCAAGGAAGCGTGCAGCGAGTACGGAACGGTGGAGAAGCCTGCCAAAATGGAAGGCAGAAGCATCGTGATGTTCATTTCCCCGAAGGCATCCAAGTAAGCATCCATTAGAAGGAGGAACTTTATCATGGCAAAGAAAGTGAAAGTAAAAACACATTCCGGCGCAAAGAAGCGCTTCAAGCTGACCGCTACCGGCAAGGTGAAGTACATGCACACCAACAAGCGCCACAGACTGACCCAGAAGGACACCAAGCGCAAGAGAATCGCTCGCGGTGCAGGCGTAGCAGACGTAACCAACGCACCGGTAATCAAGAAGCAGATTCCGTATATGTAAGCTGACGGCTTACACAGAAGCGCAAAGAAAACAAAACTTACTGGAGGTATAGAATATGGCACGCGTTAAAGGTGCGATGATGACTCGCAAGAGAAGAAACAAGACCCTGAAGCTCGCAAAGGGCTACTTTGGTGCAAAGAGCAAGCATTTCAAGATGGCCAAGCAGGCTGTCATGAAGTCTGGTCAGTATGCATACATCGGAAGAAAGCAGAAGAAGAGAAACTTCCGTCAGCTCTGGATTACCAGAATCTCCGCAGCAGCTAAGATCAATGGTATGAACTACTCTACCTTCATGAACGGCTGCAAGAAGGCTGGCATCACCCTGAACAGAAAGATGCTCTCTGAGATCGCAATCCATGATGCAGAGGGTTTTGCAGCAATCGTCGAGAAGGCAAAGGTTGCTCTGTAATTTTCGCCTGAAAATGAGCCACGCTCTTTCCTTAAAAGTAAGAGCGTGG
>ONEQ01000165.1:7709-8476 GCA_900316885.1 uncultured Eubacteriales bacterium
TTGGTATATTTGCAAGCTTTCAAAGGAGGTGCGTCTGATGGATACAGTTATTACATCCAGAAATAATGCGGCAATTGCCCATTACCGCAAGCTTTGCGAGAACAAGCGCTATCGGCGTACCTGTAAGCTGTTTCCAGCGGAGGGACTGCGGCTCGTGCGCGAGGCGGTGCAGGCAGAAAACTGCGGCACAGTCCTCCTCACGGAATCAGCACGGGAGAAATTCGCAGAGGAATTCCCGGATGCCATGTGCATCTCCGACGAGCTGGGGCGCTATATTGCCGATACCGAGCACCCGCAGGGCGTGTTCTGCATCTGCCGGATGCCGGAGCTGTCCTTTGCTGAGACGCCGCTGCGGACAGACGGGCGTTATCTCGTGACCTGTGATTTGCAGGATCCGGGCAATATGGGCATGATCCTGCGTACTGCCGATGCACTTGGCGTGGATGCAGTGCTCTCGTGCCGGAGCTGTGAGGTCTACAGTCCCAAGGTCGTCCGTGCGACGATGGGGGCGATTTTCCGGCAGCCGGTGTATGAGCTGATCGATGTGCAGGAGCTTGCAGATGCGCTGCAAGGTGCAGGAATCCGGTCTTTCGCGGCTGTGCTGCACAAGGATGCGCTGCCTGTGAACGGATGCGGTCTGGGCAGGGGCTGTGCTGTCTGGATCGGCAACGAGGGGAATGGTTTGCCGGCAGAAGCAGTATCGGTCTGTGAGAAGAAGATCATTATCCCGATGCGGGGAAATGCCGAGTCTCTGAACGCGGCAATGG
>ONEQ01000166.1 GCA_900316885.1 uncultured Eubacteriales bacterium
GAGCACCGGTGCATCGTTGATGCCGTCTCCGATGAACAGGACAGCGCCGTGAGCATCGCGTACTTTTGCCATTCTTTCGGGCTTTTCGGTCGGGAGAAGTCCCGCATGAAGCTCCTGGATGCCGATGGATTCCGCCGTGCTCCGGCTGTGGGATTCACTGTCACCCGTGAGCATGACCGTATAGAGCCCACGCTGCTTCATGGCGGCGATTGTCTCCGCCGCGTGGGGCTTCACCGTGTCGGAGAGCACCAGATAGCCGAGATACTGCCCGTTCTTCGCCGTATAGACGATCGTGCCTGCGGGATGCTCTGCCGGAACCGGAATCCCGAGCATCGCCATGAGCTTCTCGTTGCCGCATGCGGCAGTCTGCCCGTCCAGCTCGCCTGTGATGCCCTTGCCGGCGATTTCCTGCACGTTCTGTGCCTGCGGGGCGGTAATCCCGCGCTCCGCTGCGGATGCCAGGATGCTCCGCGCAATCGGATGCGTGGAGACAGCTTCCAGCGCCGCCGCCAGCTGCAGGACTTCCTCACCGCCCTCCATTGCGGTGACGGTGAAACTGCCCTCGGTGAGCGTGCCGGTCTTATCCATGACAACCGCCTGCACGCGCTCCAGCGCTTCGAGCGCCTGACCGTCCTTGAACAGGATGCCCTTCGACGAGCCGGCGCCGATGCCGGAGAAGAACGCCAGCGGGACGCTCAGCACCAGCGCACACGGGCACGAGATCATCAGGAAATTGAGTGCCGTGTAGATCCAGTGACTCCATTCCCCCGTGAACAGGGGCGGGATGATTGCCGTCAGCAGGGCAATGCCGCAGACGATGGGCGTGTAGACACGCGCAAACCGTGTGATGAACCGGTCAATTTTCGGCTTGCCTGCCGCCGCATTCTCCACGCTGTCGAGGATGCGCTGCACCATGGAATGTTCCAGCGCCGCAGTGACCTCAAGCTCCAGCACGCCGCTCTGGTTGATGCAGCCGGACATGACCGCATCGCCCTTGTGGACCGTCACCGGAACCGGCTCGCCGGTCATGGCTGCCGTATCGACGGTGCTGTCGCCCTTGAGGATGATGCCGTCCACCGGGATGCGGTCGCCCGCACGCACGAGAATCCGGTCACCGGGCTGGACGTACTCCGCCGGGATGATTTCCGTGCCGCCGTCCTCCGTGCAGAGCTGCACGGTCTCGGGGCGCATGTCGATCGCGTCCATGACGGATTTCCGGCTGCGCTCCACGGCGATATGCTCGAACAGCTCACCGAGCCGGAAGAACAGCATGACGCCTGCTGCCTCCTCCCAGCAGCCGATGCAGACCGCACCGAGCGTTGCCACTGTCATGAGGAAGTTTTCGTCAAAGATCTGCCCCTTTCGGATGCTTTTCAGCGAATCCGCAAGCACCTCCCAGCCCAGCAGCCCGTAGGCGGTCAGCAGGAGAATGGTGGAGAAAATGGCGGGCTCTACCTTTATAATATGCAGCAGCAATCCGATGAGAAACAGCACGCCGCCAATGACGAGTGTGACCGTCTCGGTATCCCACTTGCCGGATGCCTCGCCATGACTGTGAGAATGGGTATGCTCGCTGTGCTCCGGTGCATCCTCCTCCTCGGCGGCGCACTGCCGGCAGGCAACTTCATGCCCGTGGTGACGGACATGCGAATGTGGGTGATGTGCCTTCTTTTCGCGGAAGATGACCCCCTCCTCCACGGAATCGGCAGCCTCGCGGATGCGCTCAAGCAGCCCCTCTCCGCTGGATGCGGTGACGTGCAGGAGTCCCTGCGCATAGGACAGGCTTGCCTCTTCGATGCCCTCCAGATTCTGGATGGCAGTCTCGATCTTTGCCGCACAGTTCGGGCAGTCGAGATTTTCTACAAAATAGATCGCTTTCATAGGTATGCTCCTTTCCCGAGCGTAACACTCGGATATGAAAGTGGGTATCAGTTTTAATATTCAAATAGTTGAACAACTGTTCAACTATATTATACCACGGGATGCGTGCGTTGTCAAGAGGAAAAAGCGAATATTTTTTGCCATTTTCGGACAAAGTGCAATATTTTATGGGGTGATATGAAAATTGGAAGAGATCGCCATATTTGTTAATTGTATACAAAAATACGACTTTGAATTTGTGCCATTGACAAACTGTGAGATTTTTTCAAATGGCATATTATTCTTTGTGAAAATCACTTGACAGTCTTGTGATAATGTGCTATACTATACTTGAAGTTTAGCAGGTAGTCATAACTATGCGATATGCATACATTTCAACTATTTGTAAACTCTGAGAATAGGCATACAGGAGGCGGTCGGTGTGGCGGTTCAGCTTTTAGAGCAGGTTCAGGCGGCTTTTCAACCGGCTGCTGTTCATCCGACGCGGTATATTCTCGCCGCATACGGCTGGGATCCGGAAAGCTATGCAAAGCGTGTACGCGCAGTCAAGGACCGCGGGATACGCAGACAGGCAGAAGCGGAGCTGGATTCGCTGCGCCGAATCGTCGGAGCGTTGGAAAGTCCGGGAGACATCCTGGCAGCTTATCTGCCGGATCATCACGGAAAATATGTTGTACTTGTGCCGGATTATGAGGCGCTGCAGGGATATCGGGGAATTTCAGAGGACTGGTTTGGAAGGATCGACAGAGAGGCGCATATCTATACGGCACTCTCCGGGGATCTGTCCGACGTTATCCGGGGTTTTCAGAATGATACTTCCGATCACCTGAAATTGTTCTTCTGCGTGAATGCATCCTGCCGGGATGCTCTTGCAGAGGGGATTTCCGGTGTCATTTTATTACACTCTGCCGCTTCGCCGCTGTCGGACAGACAACTGACGGAGGTCAGACAGGCAGAGAAGCAGATCCCTGTCATTGTGGACATGGTTCATCTGCTTGGGGATCAGCCCGGAACAATTCTGCAGGGACGATCCCACGACGATGCAGGACACTGTGAGGTCATTGACCTGGTTGCAGCGTGCCGGAAACAGGCGGAACAGCTTGAACATACGCTGGCATCATCGTGGGAGCGTTATTATTCTGCTGCCCTGACATATTTCCGCACAAGACACAGCCTCACACCACCGGGAGATTATGTGACAGAGGACGGTGTGGAGCTCGGTGCATGGCTGGTACAGCTGCGCACCGCACGCAAGGTCGGCATGGAGGATCCCGATCTGACGCCGGAGCATATTGCCCGGCTCGATGCGATCGGCATGGTCTGGGATGTGAACGATTTTGTGTTTGAGCGCAACTATCATTCGGCTGCTGCGTATTACCGGCAGCACGGTGATCTGGAATGTACAGCGGATTACGTGGACGAATCCGGTGTCAGGCTCGGTGCATGGCTGCAGTATCTGCGCAGTCGGTACAAGCGCAGCGGGAAGTCACTGCTGACACAGGAGCAGTTCCGGATGCTGGATGCAATCGGGATGCGCTGGAAAAACAAGTATGACTCGCAATGGGATATGTATTTTCAGGTGCTGCAGGCGTATATCTGCCGGACGGGAAATACGGATGTCCCGACAACATGGAATGAAGGCAATGTTCCGCTGGGGCGGTGGTACCGCCACCAGAAGGAGCTGTTCTCTGAGGGAAAGCTCCGTCAGGACAGAGTGGAACGGCTGCGTTCACTGGAACTCAGCCTTACCGTGGAGAATCCTTGGGAGGCGAAATTCAGGCTTGCCAAGGCGTACAGCGATGCGCACGGCGGCAGACTGAACGTGCCGTATGATCTGGTTGTCAACGGTGTATGGCTCAACAAGTGGCTTTGTGAGCAGCGCCTTCTGGGTGAAGGCAAACGAAAAAAGAAGCTCACCGAGGAACAGCGCAGAAAGCTGGAATCTATCGGCATGGTGTTCGGAGAGACGAGCAACGACCAGTCCTGGGAGGCTCATTTTCAGGCGGTCAGACATTACGTGGAACGAACAGGCAGCACGGTGCTTCCGAAGGATCTGCGGGATGAGGGGGCAAATCTCAGACTGTGGGTCAAGCGTCAGCTGGATGCTGCACGCAAGGGGATGCTCTCTGCGGTGAAAGCCGAAAAGCTCAGCAGATTAGGCTTTGTTCTGGATCAGCATGATTCGTTCGAGAACGGGCTGGCACATGCCAGAGCGTATTTTGAACAATTCGGAAACCTGATTGTCAGGGCAGAGCATCGGTGCAGTGACGGCTTTCCGCTTTCGGCTTGGCTTGCCAAGATCCGCGCCAGAAAGAAAAAACTGTCACCGGAACAGATTGAGAGTCTGGACGCAATTGGCATGCTTTGGTGTGCAGCGGACCTCGCATGGGACGAGATGTTCGCATTCGCAGGGCAGTATGCTGTAGCCGGTGAACCGTTGCGGATCCCGCCGCATCAGCGGGCAGCCAACGGTAAGGATTTATATGAATGGTATTTGCGGCAGCGCAGACTTTATGCTGCCGGAAAACTGTCGGATGTAAAATGGGAAAAACTTTTGTCGATCGGTGCTGAAATGGAGCCTTATTTCAGGAGGTCTTCTGGAGAGACAGCAGGATCGGATGCTGCGCCGGCACGCGCTTCCAAGAGCGTATAGAAGGAAGGCATACCGGTAAACAGTGCAGTGAACGAGTGACGATCGGGGATGCGGCGCATCCCAGTCTATGATTGCAGAGGTAAATATGAGAGGAACTTCAGATTTGATTGTCGTACCTGATGATCACATGAAATCGGCAGTTGATGTATTTGTGGATCAGGAGGAAACCATGCAGAAAACTGATGTCAGATATACAGAGCGTGTTCTGTCAGAGGATGAAGTTACCAAGGACTTTCTGGAGTCCTTGAAAACCAATGAGAATCCCCAGCCTACAATCCCCGGCAGAGGCGAAAAGATCGGTGTTACGGAATATCCGATCCTGGAATTTGATGAGCGGGCACTGGGTCTGCTTCATGAAGGTGTCAAAAATACGCTGGTACACAGCAAGATCATACCAGCCGGCGGCAAGGGCTATGAATTCGCCAAGCGTGCGTTTGATATTGTTGCATCGGCAGCGGCACTGACAGTGCTGGCAATCCCGATCGGCGTTGTGGCGCTGATCATTTATATTGACGATAAGGGCAATCCGTTCTTTTCGCAGGTGCGGCTGACCAAGGAGGGAAAGCCGTTCCGGATGTATAAGCTCCGCACGATGTGCATGGATGCGGAGGCGCGTTTCGCAGAGGTGCAGAAGGAGAACCAGTCCGACGGTCTGGCATTCAAGAGCGATCACGATCCGCGTATCACCAGAATCGGCGGATTCCTGCGGAAAACATCCATCGACGAGCTCCCGCAGCTTGTCAATGTACTGTGCGGTCATATGAGTGTCATCGGACCGCGTCCGCCTCTTCCGAGAGAAGTGGTGCTGTACACGCCGGAGCAGATGGATCGTCT
>ONEQ01000167.1 GCA_900316885.1 uncultured Eubacteriales bacterium
ACTGTATGTATCGCTAGGAGGAATTGGGCAAGATGACGGAAAATATGCAAGCAGATTGCACGCCAAGCCGTCAGGCGCGATTTAATCAGTGGTTCCCTAGAACCGTGCATTTACAATTTACAAAGCAAATCGGATGCAGCGTCGCGCTGCTTAGTTTGCCGGAACCAGACGCACGATGCGGTAACCGGTCGATTTCTTCTCGATGGTTGCCTGCATGGTCTTGGTGGTGCCGGACTGGAAGTTGCGGGAATTCTTCTGCCAGTCAGCCACATCGCCGCGGTACATCACAGTCACCTCGTAGGTGTCGCCGTTGCGCTGGATCTTCTTGATCTCCGGGGAGTAGGAGAAGATCATCGGCTCTGCGGGCACGTTGAAGCAGTTGGACTGCGCATCGTAAACGAACGACTCACCGGCTGCGTGCAGGGTATCGAGCTGCGTCTGCACATCGACACCGAACATCTGTTTGCCGCGCTCCAGCACATCCTCCGCCGGAACGGAGATCATGTCAAAGGTTTCGGTATAGCCGCTCAGATCGTCGTGCATCAGGATGTCCACAATTGCCGCGGACAGCGCACCCTCTGCGGTCAGCTCTGCCGGCTCATTGAAGGACGGCACATCTACAACAGCCACCGGATACAGCGCCTGCTCCAGCTGATTCTTGAGCGAACCGCCGCTGAAGAAGCCGCCTGCCGCCTTGATTACGGCGGATGCAAAGGTCACAAGACCCACCAGCGCCAGCAGCAGCACGATGATACCGGCTACAAAATACGAATTTCTGCCCAGGAAACGGTTCTTGATGTCCGCATCCTGTGCGGGGCGCGGGTCGGGCTCTGCCTTCATCTCGGCAAGCTCCTCGGCGCTCTCGTCAAATGCCTCGCTGAAGAAGCGGCTGTGCTTCTTCTCGGTGCGCTGGAATTCCTCCTCGGGCTCATCCTCCTCAAAGGATTCCTCCTCGGGCTCCTCCGCCTCGGCTTCCTCTTCCTCGGGCTCATCCTCAGCGGGCTCCTCCTCGTCAATCTCCTCCTCAGCAGGCTCCTCCTCAAAGGACTCCTCCTCGGGCTCGGCAGTCTCCTCCTCCGGCTCGTCAGTCACGTCCTCCTCGAAGCCTTCCTCCTCCTCGAAGCCGGCTTCATCCTCCGTGTACTCGTCGTCGTAGGGCTCCTCGTCCTCGTCGTAGTATTCCTCATCCTCGAGGTCGCCCTCGATGTGATGCTCGTCGGACTCGGCAGTATGTCTGCGGAACAGACCGCGGAAGAAGGCAAGCAGACGGTTCGGCTTGGATTCCTCGATCTCGTCCTCGTCGTCAAGATGGCGGAAACGCGGCGCGTCCTCGTCATCGTCGTAGACCTCATCCTCGTCGAATTCGTCCTCGTCGTCATAGTCCTCGTCGGCTGCGGCATCCTCGAGCTCTGTTGTCTCAGGCTCCTGCTCCTCGTCGAACCAGCGGGCGAATCCGCCCTCCTCCTCGTCGTCCTCGGCGGGTTCCTCCTCCGGGGTCTCCGGCTCCTCCTCGACGCCGAGCACCTGATGCAGGTAGCTGAAGATGCTGCCGTCCTCCTTGGGAGCCTCGGAGCCGTTGGGATTCTCGAGGTCATTGAGCATATCGTCGATCTCCTCCTCGCTGGGCGGGGGGATGATCGGAGTTTCCTCCAATGTACGCTTCTTGAGCTGCTCACGGATCTTCTCGGCGCGGGATTTCACCAGCTTCTCGCGCTCCGGGTCGCTCTCCTGCTTTTCGGGAGCCGGTGCGGGCTTCTCCACATCGGGCGGGAGCTCGTCGGGAATCTGGATATGCGGGATCTTGCGCTTCGGAGGCTCTGCGGGAGCCGGGATGCTGCGCTTGCTTTTGCCGCTGATGTCGTGGATCTGTGTCGGACGGCGGTCGGCATCGGGTGCGGGCAGGGTGCTTTCATCCAGACGGTCATGCATCCGGATGGCGGGATTCTGCGAGCGTGCGCCGGAAAAATGGCTGGTCGGCTCAGGCTCTACAACCTTTTTGAGCTGCGGTGCCGGGATGCTCTGCTTGACAGGCTCCGGCGGGCGGCGATAGCTTTGATTCACATCCTTCGCGATGACCTCGGCGCGGCGTGCAGCCTCCTCACTGGCAGGCTTCTGCTTTGCCGCGGGACCCTCCTGCTCACCGATCTCCTTGATCAGGTTATCCAGCAGATTGTCGATCTCTTTGCTCATGATTATAAACTCCTCTGTTCTCTTACGCGGCTGCGCCGCAGGGTTTGTGGTCTCCGTTCTCTGAGATTTATCTGATCTGTCCCGTGCCTGTTACACGGTACTGCATGGTTGTCAGGGCAAGCAGACCCATCGGTCCTCTTGCGTGGAGCTTCTGGGTGGAGATGCCGATCTCCGCGCCGAAGCCGAATTCTTCGCCGTCCGTAAAGCGCGTGGAGGCATTCACATAGACCGCAGCAGAATCCAGATGGGTCTGGAAATACTCTGCGTTCTCCATGCTCTCGGTCACGATGCTCTCGGAGTGGTGGGTGGAGTACTGTAAGATGTGGGATACTGCCGTTTCCACACTGTCCACGACGCGGATTGCGATCTCGTAGTCGCCGTACTCCTTGTAGTAATCCTCCTCGGTGACGGGGATCACGCAGGCGCCCAGTACGCGCTGTACGGTCTCGTCGCCGTGGATAATGACATTATGCTGGTCGAAACGCGCCTTGACCGCCGGCAGAAAGCTGTCCGCGATTTCCTTGTGAACGAGCAGCGTCTCGATGGCGTTGCAGACGGAAGGTCTCTGCGTCTTGGCGTTGTCCGCGATCTCGACTGCCATATCGAGCTTTGCGGAGGCATCCACAAAGACGTGGCAGTTGCCGGCGCCGGTCTCGATGACCGGAACGGTTGCCTGCTTGACAACAGCCTGGATCAGTCCTGCGCCGCCGCGGGGGATGAGCACATCCAGATACCCATTCAGGCGCATCATATCTGCCGCGGTTTCGCGGTCGGTCTTTTCCACGAGCTGCACGGTCTCACGCGGGAATCCGGCGCTCTCCAGTGCCTCCTGCATGATCTGCACCAGGCACGTATTGGAGTGGATTGCCTCCTTGCCGCCGCGGAGAATGACCGCGTTTCCGGCTTTCAGGCAAAGCACTGCTGCATCGACCGTGACATTCGGACGGCTCTCGAAGATGATGCCGATCACGCCCATCGGTACACGCACCTGACGGATGCGCAGACCGTTCGGACGGAGCCAGCCCGCGATCTCCTCCCCAATGGGATCCGGGAGTGCCCGCACCTTGAGGACAGCCGCTGCGATGGCGTTGATGCGCTTCTCGTCGAGCTTCAGGCGGTCCTGCATGGCGGCGGACATGCCGTTTGCGGCAGCAGCCTCCATGTCCCTGGTGTTGGCTTCGATGATGCGGTCAATATTTGCCTTGAGCGCATCGGAAACGGCAGTCAGCGCGGCATCCTTTTCAGCGGTGCCGGCTCCTGCGATGGCGCGGCTGGCGGTTTTCGCCTTAGCGCCGAGCTCCTCCATATAATTCATGTCATTCACCTCTTATTTCTTGGCAGGGAAGTAGGTCCCGATCTCCTCGCCGTCAAGCAGCTTGTACAGGTCCTCGGGGTCCTTTCCGTTCATAATCAGCATATCCACGCCCGCAGCCGTTGCGATCTTGGCGGCGTTGATCTTGGTCGCCATGCCGCCGGAGCCGAGTGCGCTGCCGGCGCCGCCGGCGATCTTCTCGATGTAGCCGTCGATCTCCTCGACAACCGGGATGATCTTTGCATCGGGGTTGGAATGTGGGTCGCTGTCGTATAATCCGTCAATATCCGACAAAATAATCAGCGCCTCTGCACCTGCGATGGAGGCAACCACCGCGGACAGGGAGTCATTTTCACCGATCTCGAGCTCCAGCTCGTCAATGGCAACGGTGTCGTTCTCGTTGACGATCGGGATGCAGTTGAGACGGGTGAGGGTATCAATCGCATTGCGGACGTTCTTCACACGGTCCGGCATGCTGATGATGGTCTTGGTCAGCAGGATCTGTGCGACGGTGATGCTGTACTTGGCGAACATCTCGTCGTAGATGTGCATGAGCTCGCATTGTCCGACAGCCGCTGCCGCCTGCTTGCCGGGGGTATCCTTCGGACGCTCCGGGAGGTTCAGCTTGCCGACACCGAGTCCGACCGCACCGGAGGATACGAGGATGATCTCGTGTCCGGCGTTCTGGATGTCGGACAGAACGCGGGTCAGGTTGGTCATGCGGCGGATGTTGAGCTTGCCGGTCTTGTGCGTCAGGGTGGAAGTTCCCAGCTTGATGACAATGCGTTTTTTACTGCGAATGTCGAACATTTTGTATGACTCCTTCTATGTGTAAGGTTTTTTCGCCCTTGCGGGCGATTAGGGGACTTTGCCCCCTGACCCCCAGCAGGGGCTGCTCGCCCCTGCACCCGCATCAGCTTTTTATTACCATATAAACGGCAAAAGGCGGTATTTCACCTTCTGTTTATATTCTGTATAGCCTTTCAGACCTTCCTCCAGCACCTGCTCCTCATTTCTGAGCCGCGCAATGATGATGACCGGATACGCCAGAAAGACAGCCAGAGCAATCACCGAACCCAGCACCAGCGGCATGGCAAGAAACATCAGCAGCGTCGCGGTATACATGGGATGCCGGATGACACCGTACAGCCCCGTATCTATGACCTTCTGCTCCTCCTGCACCTCCACCGTGCGGGAAAGGTACGTATTTTCGCGCAGCACCTCGGCGTACATGCCGTAGCCCGCGAGGAAGATCACCGCGGCGATGACGGAAACGGCTTTCGGCAGCGGCAGCCACCCGAAGCGGAAGTCCAGTCCTGCCAGCACAAAGCCTGCAAGGAACATCAGCCCGCTGAGCGCGACCACGCTCTTCTGGGTGGACTGCTTTTCTTTGAGCTGGAGCCGTTTTTCGAGGAGGGAACGGTCTTTTGCCAGCAGCACCAGCCCCATCAGGAGCATCGGGATGAACAGAATCCCCAGCATCAGCCAGCCGTTCCAGTACGCCAGCGTCCCGGCACTCAGGAAGAACAGTGCTCCCACGATGACAAGTCCGCAGAGCAGGAAGGCAATGCCTTTTCCGACCAGCTTCATGTCAGTTCACCTGATTGGTGGGATGCCCCTCCAGCCAGTTTTTCAGGTTGTCGGCAACGATGCCTACGAGGCGCTCGCGTGTTTCCAGTGCGGACCACGCGATATGCGGCGTGATGATACAGTTTGGTGCGCTTTTCAGCGGGGTATCCGGGCGCATCGGCTCCTGTACCAGCACATCCGTGCCGTAGCCGGCGATGGTGCCGGATCGCAGCGCCTCTGCCACATCCGCTTCGTTGGCGATGCCGCCGCGTGCGGTGTTGATGACGGCGATGGTGCCGGATCGCAGCGCCTCTGCCACATCCGCTTCGTTGGCGATGCCGCCGCGTGCGGTGTTGATGACGAACGCCGTCGGCTTCATCAGGGAAAGCGTCTCTTTCCGGAGGAGATTTGCGGTCTGCTCTGTCAGCGGACAGTGTACCGAAAGGACATCTGCCTGCCGGAACGCCTCCTCCTGCGAAGCGACCGCATACGGGCAGTTTTGCGGTGCCGTGCGGGTATTCACGATTACGCGCATCCCGAATGCATCGGCAACTCTCGCCACACCCTGCCCGATGCTGCCGTAGCCGATGATTGCCATCGTCTTGCCGGCGAGCTCCCGGATG
>ONEQ01000253.1 GCA_900316885.1 uncultured Eubacteriales bacterium
CCGCTGCACATGCGGTGCCGCCATGATCCGCAAGCCGTTTTCGGATGCGCAGGATCGGATTCTGTGCCGGGAGCAGAACCGCTGCCATAACCGTTCGGCAGTTTTCAGCGTATGGGAGACCACCATTTTCAGCGCCCTGCATCAGGTGCTCCCGGCACTGGAGGTGCAGTACCAGCCGCCGGAGATGGCAGGCAGGCACCTGCAAACCCAACTGCTGGAAAATGTCCGCCGGGAGCTGCGGGAAATCGAGAAACAGCAGGAAAAGCTGTTTGATCTGCTGGAGCGCGGCATCTATTCAGAGGAAATCTTCCAGAAGCGCAATGCAGCACTGTCCGAACGGCGAACTGCGGCACAATCCGCACTTCTGCAGACGGTGCCAGAAGCACCGACCATTCCGCCGCATCTCCTGACACTCGAAGCGGCGGTCACGGCGCTGGAACAGGACGTGCTGACCCCGCAGCAGAAAAACGCCTTCCTGCAAACAATCCTGCAAGAAATCCGCTATGCCAGCCCGCCCGGATCAGATGTGCCCTTTACGCTGACGATCTTCCTGCAATTCTGATATCCAGCATCGCGGTACAGAAGAACTGGCACACATGGAAATGATCTCCGCGATCATTTACCAGCTCACCCGCGGAATGACGGAGGCAGATCTCAGGAAGTACGGCTTTGACAAGTATTTCGTGGATCACACCGGTGCCATTTACCCGCAGTCTGCTGGCGGGATTCCGTTCACTGCTGCCTATTTCCAGTCCAAGGGAGATGCCTTTGCGGATCTGACAGAGGACATGGCAGCCGAGCAGAAGGCGAGGGCAACGTATGACAATATCCTGCGCCTGGCAGACGACCCGGATGTGATCGACCCCATCCGCTATCTGCGCGAACGCGAGGTCGTGCATTTCCAGCGCTTCGGTGAAGCGAAACAAACGCGATTAAACAGTCCAGATAATCTCCGGGTCACCGTTTTCAGCGATCACCACAGCTTTTATGAGCAGATCGCAGACCGCACGTTTTTTGGAAAAGGATGCCCTGCGCCATTGCCGGACAAGATCCGTATCCGCAATCTCCGGAGCTGCAGAAAGCGCATCCATCCGTTCAAGGATCTGCTGTCTTTCAGCAGTCAGGCTCCTTGCTCTGGCATTGAGAACAGCAAGCAGCTCCGGACTCACCCCACTGGCAATGACGGCATCCCCCAGTCCTGCAAGCTGTGCATCGATCTCCGCCGCCTGCTGACGGAGTGCATGAAGCTGCGCCGCATTTTCACGGCTGCGTGAAGCACTGGATTCCGTCTGGATTTGCAGCTTCCGGCAGATGCACGCATCCAGCAGCGTTTCCAGATCTTCCACATACAGCGTCGCCTTGACACCGGTGCAGGTTTTCTTGTGGGATTTTCCGGCGCAAAGAAAATACCGCCGTGATGCACCCTTGACCGTCGTCATAGTGTGACCGCATTTTGCACAGACGAGCTTTCCGCCGAGCCACGAGGTATGATTGGCAGTTGCATTGCCGATCTGTCGGTTCTGAAGCAGCTTCTGCTGACACCGGAGCCAGCAGTCTGCGCCGACGATACCGTAGCTCTCCAGCAGCACGACCTTCAGATCGCTCCAGTCCTCCAGATTGCGGTCATGCTTTGTCCTGCCAAAGAGACGGAGCGAGCGCGTTCCGTCAAAATCCCGAAGATCACCGATTATCCGGGCATTTCTGGCTGCAAAAAAGTGATACACCTGCTCGTCTGCACACACATAAACCGGATTGCGAAGCAGAGAACTGAGCTTTCCGGTCGTCCAGTCCTTGCCACACAGCGGGCGCATTCCACGCGCGAGCAGCTCGTCCTGCAATTGCCGCAGCGTGACACCGGGCAGCGCATAGGTGTCATAGAGAAACCGTACCTGTGCAGCCTCCGCAGGATTCTCCACAAACCGCCGCGTCCGGATCCCACCGATCACGGCATCCTCCAGATCGTAGCCGTAAATTTTCCGCCCGCCCGGATAGAGTCCCAGATCACTTCGCTTTTCATAGGCATCCTGAATACGTCCGATGATGGAGGCACGTTCAAATTCCGCAAAGATCATCAGGATCTTGCATATCATTTCCCCGTAGGGCGAACCGGTATCAAACGACTCCTGCGCACTGACAAAGGTCACGCCGCAGCTTTTAAAGACCTGCAGCATGTCCGAAAAATCGATAATAGAGCGCGATACCCGATCGAATTTATACACAACAATTTTGGAAACGCTGCCGCGCCTGACATCCTGCATCAGCTTCTGAAATGCCGGACGGTTGGTATCCTTTCCGGAATACCCCTTGTCCGCAAAACAGCGGATCGTCATGCGGCGCTCGTCCGGCGGCAGCGTCGCTTTGCAGTATTCGACCTGTGTCTCGATGCTGACGGAATTCACCTTATCAATGCTTTGCCGGGCATACACTGCGATGTACATGACGTAACTCCCTCATAGCGTTCTGAGAATCTCACATACAGTTGCAAGAATCTGCTCCGGTGTCAGCCCGCGGTCATCGGACAGAAGAACACTGTGCGTCACCGTATGGACGATTGCTCGAGCGTCTGTGTACTCGGTTTGTTCGATCTTGACTGTTTGCATGGATTGCAGATCCATCATACATATCACCCCCGATAGGAGAGTATGCGGCAGACAGTCCGTCATATGCTAAAAGGGGACAGGACAAAAAAATAAGACATTTCCCAAAAAGGAAATGTCTTACAGAGCTGGTAATCGGACTCGAACCGATGACCTGCGCATTACGAATGGGTTTTTGGCTATTTTGCGACATTTTGTATGCTTTTGAAACTTGTCGTATGCTACGGAAAATAGACGCTTTTCCTGTCGTTTCCGTTCGTGTCGTTAACCTCGATTCGTGTCGATAGTGCCCTCATAGTGCCCTGAAAGTACCTCAGAACCATTGGTATATGGAGCTGTCCAGTGCATCCCCTCAGAACGCCCGGAACGTCCACAGACGGCTTGTCTGTTTATGGGGATAAGTTTACCGCGCCGACCATCGAAACGCTGTCAGAAAGCAGAATAACGCCCCTGCATGATTGCAAGGGCGTTATGCTCAGTTCGATTTCTTTGTAATTGCTAATACAGCAGCGGCATTTACTGCCAGACTGATTGCAAGCGCAATTGCAAGCCGTGCATTTACTCTTTCAGCTCGTGCCATATCTGCTTCATGGGCGATATAGGACACAAAGCCTTTCGGAATCTCCTGCATGTTGTTCCCCTCCTTTCTGTATGTGTTTA
>ONEQ01000168.1 GCA_900316885.1 uncultured Eubacteriales bacterium
GGATCTGGCCAAGGGCTTCGACGGCGCCGCCTGTCTCGGCGAATGGGTGCCGAAGGAGAAATTCCGCGATCTCAATGCCCTGCGGCGGATTCTGCAGGAAGTGGCAGATATCCGGGAAGCTCAGAGCAGCACGCTGATGCTCAGCAGATTCGCCCCACTTCTCGAGCTGGGGTGCATCGGTAAAGAGCGGGAAGTAGCGCTTACCGTCATTGTTGTTGAACAGAATGAACTGGATCTGCGGCTGATCCTTCAGCTCAACAGTGCCGTCCTCATTGGCAACAGCATTCTGTACCTGATTCACATTGGCGGGAACGAGGAAACGCGCAGCCTTCATGGCATTGACAAAACGCACCTCAGTCACGTTATTGCGCTCCTGCTTCATAGCGTCCATAGCCTGTACGAGATCGGGATTCGTGATCGGTACATTGCTTCTTTTGATTTCTGGCAAAATACTCACCTCATTAAATAAACTTACAGCAGCAGGGTAAACCCTGCACGAAACAACTGTCATTGACATTATATCATAAAACGAAATCAAAGTCAACAGTTTTTTTATTGAAAAAATCGATTTGTAATAATTATTCCGAAAAAAGAAAAATCAGGAGCTGAACAACGTCAGACTCCTGTGACTTTTCCTGCATGAAACGCCTTGATGCTTATGCACGCTCGATCTTACCGGAACGCAGACATCTGGAGCAAACATAAATATGGCACGGAGAGCCCTTCACGATTGCCTTGACGCGCTGTACATTGGGCTTCCAAGCTCTGCTGGTAGCTCTGTGGGAGTGGGAGACCTTGTTGCCGAATGTCACACCCTTACCGCAAACTGCACACTTTGCCATTAAAAACACCTCCTTCAGATTGAAGCACCCGAAAATCGGGATACTTTAGTGCAAAATACACCTATGTCATATATTATAGCATACCTTTCCTGAAAAAGCAAGTCTTTTTTCAAATTTTTCCGAATTATTTTTTTAAACACATCTTTTTACCGGAATTCGCAGAAAACGCTTGCAAATCTGAACGTTTTGTAGTATAATAATATAGAATGTTGTTCTGAGATAGGAGGAATGGGATGCTGCCGACAGAGATCACGCCTGAGCTGCTGCTGCCATATCTGGTAAAGTTCATGATAATCTTTCTGGTCAATCCGCTGCACGAGTTTGCCCATGCGTATGCGGCGCACAAGCTGGGAGACGATACGGCAAAGAATGCCGGCAGGCTCACGATTGATCCGCTGACCCATGTTGATCCGTTCGGAGCATTGTTTCTGCTGCTGTTCGGTTACGGCTGGGCAAAGCCGGTTCCGGTGAATCCCGCCAACTTCAAGCACAAGAACCGTGACATGCTGATTGTCGCGATCGCGGGTCCCCTGACAAATCTGCTGGCAGCGTTCCTGGCAACGATCGCCTTTCAGATGTGCGGCGGCTTTCAGAAATTCAACTATGTTTCGGATGGATCGTCTCAATACTATTTCTTTTATATGCTCAACGAGTTTATCAGCATCAATCTGGTGCTCTTCCTCTTTAATATGCTTCCCGTGCCGCCGCTGGACGGTTCGCGTGTTCTGAACTATTTTCTCCCGCCCAAGGCAGCCATGTGGTATCTCAAATACAGCCGTATATTCTACGGTCTCATGTTCTTTCTGATGATGGTCGATGTTCTGGGCATTCCGATCGCATATGGCTGCTATTACCTGCACGCAGGGATGAAGTGGCTTGTACAGTTTCTTCCGGTGGTGATATAATGGCAGTCCTCGAATTCAAGCTCGACGTCTTTACAGGTCCTCTGGATGTGCTGCTCTATCTGATTTCCAAGCATAAGCTCAACATCAACGACATCGAGATTTCCGAACTGCTGGAGCAGTACCTATTATATATAGAAGAGGCAAAGCGGCAGGATCTGGAGCTTGCCGGCGAATTTCTGGAGATGGCGGCGCGTCTTGTCTGGATCAAGACTGTCTCGCTCCTCCCCAAGCCTGAGGAAGCGGAACGTGCCAAGCAGGAGCTACAGGGCTCCCTGATTGAATATGCGCTCTGTCAGGAAGCGGCAAATGCGCTACGGGAACGCTTCATCGCGGATGACATCTTCGTCCGCGGACCCATGAAGCTCCCGAAAATGCCGCAGACCTACCAGCTGACCCACTCCAGGGACGTGCTTGCCGAGGTATTCATGCAGATCGGCAAGGCAAAGATGGAGGGGCAGCGCCTGACGGAAAAGATCACGGATACCGTCACGCAGGAAAAGGTCGTATCTGTGACATCCAAAATTGTGCATGTCCTGCGCGAGTTGTACGGGGGAAAGACCGTTTCGATGGCATCCCTCTATGATAATCTGCCGGACTGGTCGGCGCGAGTCGCGACATTTCTGGCAATTCTGGAGCTGACGCGCTTCGGGCGCATCCGGCTCAATGACGATAACACTTTGCTCACCATGTGTGAACGGAAGGGAGAGAGCTGATGGAGGTAGAACGTCTGGTCAGCGCGGCGGAAGCCATTTTATTCGCCGCAGGCGATCCGGTGGAAACAAGCCGCATCGCGCAGACCCTGACCATTCTGGAAAAGGAAGCGGAAATGCTGCTGGAAAAGCTGCAGGAACGCTACGATCAGACCGGCAGCTCGCTTCGCGTGCTGAAGCTGGGGAAATCCTGGCAGCTCGGGACCCGCGAGGAATATGCGCCCTACATCCGCACGGCAATGGAGAAAAAGCGCATGACCCCGCTGACCAATGCGGCAATGGAGGCACTGACGATCATCGCCTACAACCAGCCGGCGAGCAAGGGCTTCGTCGAGCGCGTGCGCGGCATCGACAGCTCCTCGGTCATCAATGCCCTCGTGGATAAGGGATTGCTGGAGGAGGCAGGGCGCATCGACGTGCCGGGGCATCCGATCGGCTACCAGACTACGCCGCTGTTCCTGCGGGCATTCGGGCTGTCATCTTTGATGGATCTGCCGGAGCCCAAGAAAAAGGACGAGGAGGAATTCTCCGGCGAGCTGGAACCGTTTGCAGAGGATATGCCGACCCTTCCGGCGGAGGAAACGCCTGCCGGGGAACCGGAATCCGAGCCATTGACGGAGGAAACGGAGGAATGAAAGTCTTTCTCATCATTCTGCTGATCCTGATCCTGCTGACCGTCCTCATCTGCCTGTCCAGTGCCGTGGCGACCATCCGCTACTGGGATGGGCAGCTGGAATGGAACGTCAAATACCTGGGCATCAAGCTGCTCCCGCGTCCGAAGAAGCCCAAACCGAAAAAGAAAAAGGAAAAGGATGAACCTGCAAAGGGCGAAAAGCCCCTGCGGAAGAAATTCCTGATGGACAAGCTCTGGGAATTTGCCCAGAACAACGTCGGCAAGCTGGATCTCGCAGGCAGCGGCATTGCGGCTCTGCCGGGTCCCATGCAGATGCTGATGCGGTCGGTGATCTGGAAGGATATTCACACCGACATCGTGATCGGCGGCGAGGATGCCGCCAAAACCGCACAGCAGTACGGCATGGTCGAAGCAGGTCTCAAGACCCTGATCGGCGCATCGGCGCACTGCATCCGTGTCGGACGGAAGGACAGGGAATATCGTGACGTGCATGTCGGGTGTGATTTCACGGCAGACAAGTCCAGATGGGATGTTGCCTGCAAGATCAAGGTGCAGGTCGGCCCGCTGATCGGCGGCGGCATCTGGCTCCTGTGGAAATTCCTCAAGGACAGCCGACAGGCAAAGAAGCAGATTGTCAGCGATGCGCTGTAATCGATACAATACAATCATATTACCGCGCCGTGTGCGCGAAAGGAGAATACTATGAGCGAACGTGCAATCAACGGATTTATGGGCATCAGCATGGAAAAGATCCGCAGTCTGGTCGATTCCAACACCATCATCGGTGACCCGATCTCCTGCGGGGACGGCGTGACCGTCATCCCGGTATCGAAGATCTCGGTCGGCTTCGCATCCGGCGGTTCTGATCTGCCGACCAGAACGCAGAAGGACTATTTCGCAGGCGGTGCCGGCGGCGGCATGAGCGTCAAGCCAGTTGGATTTCTCGTGGTCAAGGGCGGCGAGGTACAGCTCATGCAGCTGACCATGAACGCCGACAAGGGTAACGTCGCGCTGGAGATGCTGCCGGGTCTGATTGACAAGGTTGCCGGCTATCTCAAAAAAGACAAGGAACCCGAACAGGAAACAGCCGCAAAGGAATAAGCATGAATCCATGCGCATAGGATAGCACCAGAAACGATGGGAGGCTGCCCTATGAAACGCTGGTTTATCTTCATCCTGACAATTGTTCTGATTTTTCCGCTCTGCCCCTGTATGCGGGCATCCGCTGAAGCAGACATCTCTGCCCAGGCGGCAATTCTAATGGAAGCGGGAACATTTGAGATTCTCTACGAGAAAAACGCCCGTGAAAAGCGCTCCATGGCGAGTACGACCAAGATCATGACCACGCTCCTCACACTGGAGAGCGGTGATCTGGATACGCCATTCACCGTGGATCCGAAAGCGATTCGGGTCGAGGGCTCCTCGATGGGCTTGCAGGAGGGCGATACCGTCACACGCCGGGCGCTCTGCTACGGGATGTTGCTGCCGTCCGGCAATGATGCCGCAAATGCCGCGGCGGTTTCCGTGGCAGGGAGTATCCCCGCATTTGCGGAGCGAATGAATCAACGTGCCACAGAAATCGGCATGTCACACACCTGCTTTGTCACCCCGTCCGGACTGGAAGGGGAGGGGCATGGTTCCTCAGCGTATGATATGGCGCTTCTCACGCGGGAAGCTCTGCAAAATCCCGAATTTGCGGAAATTTGCTGTCAACGGTCAGTGAAGCTCCGTTTCGGGAATCCGCCCTATGACCGCACGCTGTACAATTCCAACAAGCTGCTTTCGATGTACGAAGGCGTAATCGGTGTCAAAACGGGATTCACAGACGAAGCGGGGCGGTGTCTGGTTTCCGCGTGCAAGCGGGATGGCATTACGCTGATCTGCGTGACGCTGAACGCCCCTGATGACTGGAATGACCACATGTGCCTGTATGACATGGGTTTTTCGATGCTGGAGCCGCGGACACTAGCGCTTCCCGAGCATCTGACAATCCCTGCCGCAGGAGGCTCAAACACGGAGATTCCGTTGAAACCGAAGCATCCCGTGACAGTCGGCTGGAAAAAAGGGGCAGAATCCGATATTACGGTAATCGTCAAGCGTTTTCCCTTTGCATGGGCGCCCGTTCACAAGGGCGATGTGCTCGGAACGCTCGAATACCGGCGGGGCGGCAGAATCGTAGCCCAGGTGAAGCTGCTGGCAGACGCCGAGGTACCTGCACAGCCGCCGAAGCCTCTGACCTGGCGTGAAAAGCTGT
>ONEQ01000170.1 GCA_900316885.1 uncultured Eubacteriales bacterium
CAATCTCATCGCCGACCACCGTTCCGGATGCCTTCTTTTCCGTGAGATCCTTGCCGGCTGCCTTCTGGGAAGCGCTGCCGTTATAATAGCATTCATAATCCAGCGCGATCCCTGCACTGCGTCCGTTGATGCCGCCGACATCGACTGTCGTGATGAGGGATTCCACATTGCCGAGGGTGTAGCAGTTGATATTCGTGCCGCCGGACATTCCGGTCAGACCGCCGACAGTTACCTTGTTGTTGCTCTCCGCATTTGCGGTCACATCACCGAGCGTATAGCAGTTCACCTGGGCGGAACGGTTGGTCATGCCGCAGAGTCCGCCCGCATAAACAGAGGAAGTCTCCGTCGATGCATTGACTGTCACATTGGTGCAGGAATCCGAGATGACACCGCGGAGTGTGCTGCCCACAAGTCCGCCGACTCTTGCAAAGGACTCCTTAGTCGAAACTGTGATATTGCCCTCCACAGAGCAGTTGTCGATGATGAAACCGTTCTGTGCCCACGCTGCAATACCGCCCGCATTGGCTTCATAGCGTGCCTTGACGTTGATCGAAATATCCTTGAGATGTACATTCTGAATACGTACCTGACGCTCATCCGCAGCCGGGGTGAGGTTGGTGTCATGCGCCCCTGCGACCAGACCGAACATACCGGAAAGATACTGATCGGCAGGCGCATTCTTGCTTCCAATGGTCAGACCGCTGATCGTGTGGTTTCTGCCGTCGAAATTGCCGCGGAACGGATACACGGAGAAATTCTCCTTCTGCCCATTGATCTCCGCCTGGATCGCATGACCGATCGGCAGCCAGTTGTCGCCCGTGAGCGTGATATCTTTGTCGAGTGCGAACCAGATATTTTCCCAGTCCACATCGGCGTTCATGGCTTCGGCAATGTAGCGCAGCTGTGCCTCAGAATTGACAAGATACGGCTCGTCCTGCGTACCCTTGCCGCCTGCAAATACGGATACATCGGCAGCATCGTAGGAAGTGCGGTCGCCGTAGGTGGATTTCTTCTTTGCGGTCTGGAGCGCAGTCTCAAATGCGTCGCCAGAGGTCGAGCCGTCCGAGGAAACCGTCTTGACGATCTCGCCGTTCTGCACCTCGATGGTTACGATAACAGTCTTAGCATCATCGCGTCCGTACCAGGTACCGTCCTGTAATGTGAGTTCCTCCTTGGTGACAAGCTCGGCTTCGGGCTGTACATAAGCTGCTGATGCGTTTGCATCAGCGAACGTCACCTCATCGGTGAATGTCCACTTTTTCAGTGCATCTGCCGTCAGTCCGAACTGTGTCAGTTCAACCGGAAACGCACTGAAATTCGCGTTCAGCTTATCCGTTAGCGTGCTGTAATTCTGTGCATTGAATGCTGCATTGCCGGACACAACACCGCCCGTATAGACCATGCCGTCATCGCTCACACCGGATGCCACGCGGGTTCCGACTTCTGCGACCGGATCGACTGCTGTACCGCCGATCTTCATCGAAGCCTCGCTGTTGTAGTAGCAGTCATAGGCATGTCCGATGCCTGTGATCCAGCCCGAAACAGCGCCGGTATAGAGCGAATAATCATCCGTTTCATGCTGACCGTTTCCGTAGCAGTTCACAAGATAGCCCGCATTGACTGCCACCAGAGAACTGATGACCGCCATGCCCTCGTCCTCGCGCTTGCCGCTGCCGAACACATTGCCAAGCGAATAGCTGTTGGCAACGAGTCCGCGGTTGACGAGTGCCGCAATACCGCCCGTTTCGCCGTAGAAGCCGCCCGTTTTCACGGTGCAGGAAGCATTGACATCTGTTTTGCAGTTGATGATGGCGCCCTTGTAGACATAAGCCGCAATACCGCCGACAAAATTATTGCCGGTTTCCGCGGTGACGGTGATGCTGCCATCGACGGTGCAATTGTCCACGACCGCGCCCTTGTATCCGGAATCATCGGAATTCATCGCCGCTGCGATACCGCCGGCATAGGCGCTTGCATTGTAGGTGACATTGATGAGAACGCCGGTCAGCTTCACATTTCTGACAACCGCATTCGTATTCAGAACGCTGAACAGTCCGAGATAATTTTCACCGGCGGCAAGTGCCTTGGCATCTGTGGCAGACCCGATGGTCATGCCGGAAATCGTGTGACCATTGCCGTCAAAAGTGCCGTTGAATGCGTAGGTGCTGTTGCCGATGGGTGTCCATTCTGTGCCGGACAGATCGATGTCATCCGTCAGCGCAATAAACGTGCCGGAATAGTCGATATGCTCGGAAAGCGAACCGGCAAACGCACGAAGCTGATCGGCATTCTGGATCTGATAGGGCGATTCCTGCGAACCGTTACCGCCTGCAAACAGTGATGCATCAATCACATCATTGACAAATGTCTCATCGGAAAGCACGGTGTTTCCGGTTTCGGAGCGTGCCCAGCGTTTGAGGTCTGTGTCGATCTTTTTTGCGTGTAAGATCCTGGAAACAGCATACAGATTTTCGTTGAGCGTATTCACAAAATCCGCACTGTTTGCACTTTCTTTTGTGATAGCTTCCGGTGCGAAGGAGCCCTCCGCATGCATGGAACCTGCGCCGTGGGCAACAGAATCCATTGCGTTTTTTGTACCGGCTTCATCCAGATAAAACAGCTGTGCATCCGAGGCTGAATAATCATACATTCCTGATGCAGCAGGCATCAGCGCACCGTTCAGGATGCCTGCGCCGTTAGCCGCATCTGACTGTGCGATCGTGCCGACTGTTACATTTCCGGTTGAGAAGCAATTGTACTGCTCCGAGGTCATCATACCGACAACGCCGCCTGCATAAAGAGAAAATCCGGTCGTGGTTGTGACCGTAATATCACCGGAATTTGCGCAGTTGACAACATAGGTGTCATTTCCCGTCATTGCAGCAATTCCCGCACCGTAGGCGATTTTGCTGCCCGATGCAGAGTTCACAGCAGCATCCGACACGCAGTTCGACAGCACCGCATTTCCTGCAGCTCTGCCCGCAATGCCGCCGGTCATGGCCATACCTGCATCCGCCTTGACAGAGATACTGCCCGTCACAGAGCAGCGATCCACTGCGGCAGTCCCCTCTGTTCCGGAAACTGCATTGCTCGTAATATCGCCGGTAATGCCGCCCGCTCTGACAACCTTTTCACCTGTCACATCAATGACAGCATCAGCTAACCGGATTCCGGTCACCCTTGCTGTGCTCAGAATCGTGGAGAACAGACCAACATTCTGCTCCTCCGTGTAGGGGCTGTCCGTTTTGATGGTCAGACCCTTGATCGTATGTCCCTGACCGTCAAATGTACCGGCAAAGATACAATTGAGGTTTTTCGCTGCGGCACCCTCCGCACCGATCGGATTCCAGTTACCCATACCTGACAGATCAAGATCTGCATGCAGTGCAATGTACTTGCCCTGATAATTCTCGCCGCCGTCCACACTGTTTGCAAAATCTGCAAGCTGTGCGGCGGTTTCGATGACATAAGGATCCGAGGCGGAGCCTGTACCGGATGCAAAAATGCCCGAGCTGGTGCTGCCTGCAAGTGCGTTGCCGACAGCATTTTTGATCGCGCTGCTGCTCAGGGTCGCGCCGCTGACCGCATCCACGCCCTCGGTTGTGTTCGCTTTGATGATCTCCGGAATGATCTCCTGCGCACTTTCCCAGAAGGACGGCGTTTCCGCCTGATCGGTCACATCAATGGCGGAGATGACACCGCCGGACACTGTGACAGAGACAGTCACATCGCCGTTTCTGCCCTCGGCAGTTCCGGTATTCGTTCCGTCCTGATAAACCGGAGATGCCGCAATCGCCGCAAGCGGAACAGCATTTGTCAGGAGTGCAGCTGTCAGAGCAGCACACAGAACACCCTTGGATTGTAGTCGGGATTTTTTCATGTAGGTTCCTTATTTCACATAGATTTGTATGGCTGCCTTATGGTTAGCGAAAGCATACTGAATTTATTGTATCATAATTTGCCAATTGCGTCAACAGTCAATTTTAGACTGCCGTCGATTATTTATTAAACTCGGCTAACCGGAGAAATCTAATTAGCTTCATGATGGATGATTCTTCACATTCTGAAGGCACGATTGGATTTGCCGAATATGTTGTCTGAATTAGCAAAAACAAACTCACTATCATAAGAGGTTACATTTTGAAATAAGTATGCACAGTGATTGGAAAAATCAGTAAGTTTTCAAGAGAAAACGGATCCGTATTTTGTAACAGTTGTAAAAGTAAGCATATACTGACTGTCTAAAAATAATTCTTGACAGAAATATGCGAAAATGATAGAATAAACCGGTGAATTTGATTCTGCTCAAGTAATCATATACGGTTAGCATAATCTGACACGCCATAAAGAGGGGATGAATATGGAAGAAAGCAGCATTCGCTTTTGCGTGGATTTTTCCTATCTGTCTGAACATTCAACCACATTCAACGACCGCGGTGATCGGTCCGTCCGGTTCGGGCAAGACGACACTTTGTCAGCTGATCGCCCGGTTCTGGGATGTGGATGCAGGCACGATCCGGATCGGCGGTGCTGATATCCGCCAGATCGACGATACCGAGCTGATGGCGAATATCAGTATGGTATTTCAGAAGGTGTATCTGTTTGAGGACACTGTGGAAAACAACATCCGACTGGGAAAACCGGATGCAACGCATGAGGAAGTGGTCGCTGCTGCCAGATGCCATGACTTTATTATTTCAGATATGCAACATAAAACGCTTCGAGCTTGTCGAACGGGATAGCGTTGTTCTCGCCGCCGTCATACAGATCGGTATGAGAAGCTCCCTCGATGACAAGAAGCTGCTTGTTGTCTGTATATGGGTTATTCTGAATCATTGCTTCATAGGCGTCCTTTCCAAAATAGAAGGAGTGCGCCTTGTCGCCGTGCATAATCATCACAGCGGAGCGTATCTCATTGCTGTATTGCAGGATAGGCATATTGATAAATGACAGCGAGGAAGTCTTATTCCACCCGCCGTTGGAGTTGAGGGAACGCGGATGATACTCTCTTTCAGTCTTGTAATATGCATGGTAGTCCTTGACAAAGAAAGGAACATCATCGGGCAGAGGGTCAATAACACCGCCGCCAAGTTCGTATTCGCCCGACTGATAATCCTTGATACGCTGAGCATTAAGAGCCTGCTTCATGGCATAACGAGCATCTGCATTATCAGCTTCATCGAAGTAGCCCTTGGCAATCACTCTCGTCATATCATACATGGTCGAAGCGACCGTTGCCTTGATACGGGTATCCATAGCCGCCGCGTTGATTGCCATGCCGCCCCATCCGCAGAT
>ONEQ01000220.1 GCA_900316885.1 uncultured Eubacteriales bacterium
GGTTTCCATCAGATAGGTCTGCACCTCACGAATCGCCATCTCGACGGTCCATGTCATCTGTGCATCCTCGGGGTTGTAGTCCTTGGTGACAAGCTCCGGATGCAGCTTCTCATACTCCTTGGTATCGGTGAAAATCAGGTGTTCATTGAGTGCCGCCTGATATTCATCATAGGAGATAGCACCGTGAACATACATCTGCCAGAGAACGTATTCCTGACGCTCGCGGTTGCGGTCGCGTCCGGTATTGACCCATTTATGAGTCTTATCGTCCTTGTAGCCGGCAAAGGGGTTGATCGTCTCGGGGGACTGGGGGATCGCCGCGAGGACGGCGCCCTCGGCAACGGTCAGATCCTCGACGTTCTTGCCGAAGTACTTGATGGACGCCATCTGGATACCGTTCGCTGCACCGCCGAAGCCGATGTAGTTGAGGTAGGTTTCCATGATGTCCGCCTTGGAGTAGTTCTTCTCAAGGGTCATGGCGCGGAAGATTTCGCGCATCTTACGGGTCGGGGATTCCTTGTTGTCGCCCGTCACGTTCTTGATGAGCTGCTGGGTAATGGTCGAACCACCGCGCTGGGAGTCCCAGAAGTGGAGAAACAGGTTCGCCATTGCGGCGATGGTATTCTTGTAGTCCACGCCGTCGTGGGTGTAGAAACGCTCGTCCTCGGTGTAGACGAAGGCATCGAGCACATGCTGCGGGATCTGCTCGATCTCGACGGGGATGCGCTGCACCTCATTTTTAACGGTATAGAGCGTGACGAGGTTGCCGTCGGTATCATAGCCGAACACGTTGGTGTTGTAGGAAAGCTCCATTTCCTCGAGCTTGACAGAGGAGGATTCCTCCATGAGCTCCATGATATAGATCGCACCGGCGGTGCCGACGATCGTTCCGGTGATGACGCAGATCATGAACACAGAGAGGATCGTCGAAAAGAGGACGGAAAAGATTCTCTTGATGATGCGCCATGCCTTGGACGGTTTTTTCTTGGGAGCAGCGCTCTCGCGGCTGCTGTTCCTGCGGGTCTGTTTTTGCATAATGATTCGGGTTCCTCCTAGCGGTGAATAAGTTCAAATATGCATACGATACTATTATACCACAGAAATTTCGGAATGTCAACAAAAAATCCGTACTTGACAAACTGCCGGATTTGTGCTATACTGATTCTATGTGAAACGCAGAGATGGAAAGAAGTACCATGTGCAGGACTTTCAGAGAGACACCGGTTGGTGAAAGGTGTTAAGTGAGCGCACGGGAAATACATTCCGGAGCGGATTCCCTGAAATCACAGTAGGGGAGTACGGGGCAGCGCACGTTATCGCGCTTCAAGGTGAGCCGGTTCCGGCTGACAAATTGAGGTGGTACCACGGTGAAAGTCGTCCTCTGCATTGCTTTGCGGAGGGCGTTTTATTTTGGCGCTTTAAAGGATGTGATATCAATGGTATGGATGGCAGATGCCATTGCTTACATGGAGAGGGCGGCGTAGATGGGAAAAGCGCTCGACAAGAAAACACGCATCAAGGCGTGGATTTTGCTGATTGCGGTTATCATCGCCATGCTCATCCCGATGCGGATTCAGTACAAGGACGGCGGGACGATCGACTATAAGGCGATGCTCTACACTGTCACCAAGCATCACGCGCTGACCGTTGAGGATTACCACACGGGATACAGAACCGGCACGACCGTCCGGATTCTGTTCTGGAACGTGTATGAAAACACAGAATTTGTGCCGGATGACATCAACACGGTGCTGTCACCGGCAGATCCGTCATAGAGGGAATGCGCGAGAACCACAAGGGAGGGGGACACTATGCGATTTCGCCAAATAAGGCTCATTCTGTCGCTGATCTCAGCGTTTAGTTCAGCACTGCCGGTTCTGATCTTTGCCATCGTGATTTTGCTGGTGATGGATGGCTTCAACCCGGCAGGCCCGCATGAGATGGGCATCTACAGCCGATTCGCCCTCACAGGGGCAGTATTGGCGGTCATCACATGGCTTCTCCCGACAAAATCCAAAGCCAACCCTTCAGAAACATCTGAAAATTATATAAAGGAGTAAAAACAATGACTGTATTTGAAGAACTGCAAAGAAGAGGTCTCCTCGCTCAGCTCACCGACGAGGAGGAGATCAAGGAGCTCATCAACAACGGCAAGGCAACGTTCTACATCGGCTTCGACCCGACTGCCGATTCCCTGCACGTTGGCCACTTCATGGCACTCTGCCTGATGAAGCGCCTCCAGATGGCAGGAAACAAGCCGATCGCCCTGGTTGGCGGCGGCACCGGCATGATCGGTGACCCGTCCGGCAAATCCGACATGCGCAAGATGCTCACCCCGGAGACCATCCAGCACAACTGCGAGTGCTTCAAGAAGCAGATGAGCCGTTTCATCGACTTCTCCGACGGCAAGGCGCTCATGGTCAACAACGGCGACTGGCTGCTGAACCTCAACTACATCGACGTGCTCCGCGAGGTCGGCGCATGCTTCTCCGTCAACAAGATGCTCACCTTCGAGTGCTATAAGCAGAGAATGGAGCGGGGACTCACCTTCCTTGAGTTCAACTACATGATTATGCAGAGCTACGACTTCTACAAGCTCTTCCAGGATTACGGCTGCAACATGCAGTTCGGCGGCGACGACCAGTGGGCAAACATGCTCGGCGGTACGGAGCTCATCCGCAAGAAGCTCGGCAAGGATGCGTATGCGATGACCATCACGCTCCTGCTCAACTCCGAGGGCAAGAAGATGGGCAAGACCGAAAAGGGCGCTGTATGGCTCGATCCCGAGAAGACAAGCCCGTATGACTTCTTCCAGTACTGGAGAAACGTTGCCGATGCGGACGTTGTCAAGTGTCTGAAGATGCTGACCTTCGTGCCGATCGAGAAGATCGAGGAGATGGAGGCAAATCTCGCAGCCACCGGCGACGGCAAGGCATACAACGAGGCAAAGGAGCTGCTCGCCTACGAGCTTACCGCCCTCGTTCACGGCGAGGAGGAAGCCAAGAAGGCACTCGACGCTGCACGCGCTGTCTTTGGCGGCGGCGGCAACTCCGAGAATATGCCCACCACCGCACTCGCAGCCGATCAGCTCACCGACGGCGCGATCAACATCTGCGAGCTGCTGGTTGCCTGCAAGCTCGTTCCCACCAAGTCCGAGGGCAGACGCAACGTGCAGCAGGGCGGCGTTTCGATCAACAACGAGAAGGTCACCGACCCGAATGCGATGATCGCCGTTGACGGCGAAGTCATCGTGAAGAAGGGCAAGAAGATCTTCCACAAGGTGACACGCGCATGATGAAAACCGTACAGTACAGACCGCAGGGCGTATGTCCTGCGGAGATCCGCTTCGATCTGGACGGCGATACCGTCCGCAACGTGCATTTTATGGGCGGCTGCCCCGGCAACCTGAAGGCGATCTCCAAGGTCACGGAGGGCTGGACGGTCGAGCAGATCGTGAAGATGTTCCGCGGAAACACCTGCGGCAACAAGCCCACCTCCTGCGTGGATCAGCTCGCAAGAGCTGTGCAGGAGGCGTATGAGAAAGAGAATGTCTGACCCTAGGATATTACGGAGGAGATACACATGCATAAGAACTGTTTTGCGGCATTGACAGCCGTTCTGCTGTCGCTCACGCTCTGCGCATGCGGCAGCAAGCCGGCGCAGAATGTGCCCACAGAGCCGGTCACAGAGTCCGGCGTGACGGAGGCTCCGCCGGAGACAGACGCGCCGACCGGGGCAGAGACGACCGCAGAGGATCCCGCCGCAGGTTCGGCGGCACTCAACGCCATCCCGGATGCGCTGATGAACACGGTGCTGACAGGCGTCAACGGCACAGAGGGTGCCTTTGCGCTGAAATTCGAGGGCGACAAGGCACTGTTCCGCGACCA
>ONEQ01000171.1 GCA_900316885.1 uncultured Eubacteriales bacterium
GCCGCGCGGCTATGTGACGACCGTTTCGGATGAAATGGATCGCCGCTGCGTGATGGATCTGCTCGACGACGTGCCGGAGCGTGTATATCCCATCGGGCGGCTTGACCGCAATTCCGAGGGCTTGCTGCTCCTCACGAATGACGGCGATTTCGCCAACGGCATCATGCACCCGTCCCGACATGTAACCAAAACATACCGCGTCACAGTGCGCCCCGCGATTACCGAGGAGCAGCTCGTACAGCTTGCGGGAGGCATCGTCCTTGACGGCAAAAAGACACTCCCTGCGACCGTTGTCGTTGTCACAAATGAGCCGGGGCGTGTTGTCCTCCAGATGACCATCAAGGAGGGCAGAAACCGCCAGATCCGCCGTATGTGTGAGGCTGTCGGTCTGGAAGTGGCAAGACTCCGCCGCACGTCCATCGGACCGCTCAAGCTTGGCATGCTCAAGCCGGGAACCTGGCGCGACCTGACCCCCGAGGAGCTGCGTGCCATCCGCAATGCGATCGGAAAGGAGTAAGCCATGCTGACAATCCTCGAACAGAAGGATATTTCCCGCTATGCGCAGATCATCGCTGATCTGGGCATTTCCGGCGAGAACCTCCATGTCTCCGAGCTGACAGAGCCCGACGGCGTGAAGGGGCATATTGTGTATGCCTATCAGCCGGCGCAGGTCGTGATCTACGACCTGAACGACGGGGGAGATCTGAATTACTGTGACGGTCTTGTGCGTTCCGTGCTGTTCAAGGCTGAGATGAAGGGGCTGGAGCGTGCAGAATTTCGGATCACGGATCCGAAGATGCGCCAGCGGATCGAGCTTCTGCGATTTGTCAAATCTGACGAAAATATTCTGGAGCCGATCGCAGATATTATGGATTCCTGCAAAAGCTGTAAGGAAAATCCCGCAAACTCTTGAAAAATATCGAAATGCGCTGTATAATAAAATATGTATGCATGGCAGGCTCCGAAAGATGCAAGTCTCAGGAGAATGCTGAAGTTTATAAGTAGGAAGGATCGATACTATGCAAATGGAGAAGAATGCAGCAAGCCCGGCGAGAGCTCGTCTTGCGGCACTGTTCGATGACGGAAAGTACACCGAATTCGGCACCTATGTAACTGAGCGAGACAATCTGGCAGGCGTTGTGACAGGCTACGGCTTTGTCAACGGCAACCCGGTCTATGCCTTTGCGCAGGATCAGAGTGTGATGAACGGCGCAGTTGGTGCTGCCCAGGCGGACAAGATCTCGAAGGTCTACACACTGGCTGCCAAGACAGGTGCTCCTGTTGTCGGAATCTATGATTCCAACGGTGCCTTCATGGATGGCACGGCGGCTTCCCTGAATGCCTACAGCCTGATCATGAAGCGTGTTTCCCAGCTTTCCGGCGTTGTTCCGCAGATTGCTCTGGTTGCCGGTGTGTGCGCTGGAAGCGCGGCAATGGCAGCAGCAGCGGCTGATTTTGTGATTATGACCAAGGATGCAGAGCTGTTCCTGACACCGAGCTTTGAGAAGGGTGCCGGTACAGCTGAGGCAGCCGCCAAGAACGGCATCGCTGCAATCGTCGCTGAGGACGAGCAGTCAGCGGCTGCTGAGGTACGCAAGCTCATCAATCTCCTTCCTGTCAATAATATGGCAATGGCTCCCTGCATGGAGTACGAAGCTCCGTCCGCAGCAGCAGGCTCCGACCTGGCATCCTATGTGGACAGCATCGCGGATGCAGGCAGTGTTGTTGAAGTGTATGCAGACTATGCTGATGCAGCTTACACCGCACTGGCAACAGTCAACGGCACAACGGTTGCCATCGCTGCAACAAACAAGACCGATGCCAAGCTGACCGAAGCAGACTGCGCAAAGCTTTCCCGCTTCATCCGCGTGGCAGATGCGTTCTCCATTCCGGTCATCACGCTGGTGGATACGCTCGGATTTGAGGGCAATGCACAGACTGAGCTCGCAGGCTCCGTCAAGGCGCTGACCAGACTTGCCGGCAGCTATGCCGAGGCAACGACTGCCAAGATTTCCGTTGTGACCGGCAATGCCGTTGGTGCTGTGTTTGTGGCACTCGCAGGCAAGGGCTGCAATGCGGATTTTGCGTATGCGCTGGAATCCGCGACGATTGCACCGCTGATGCCGGAGGCAGCCGTCGAGTTCCTGTGGCATGACAAGCTCAAGGGCGCGAAGGATCTCGCCGCAGAGCGCAAGGCACTTGCCAAGGAGTACGGCGCAACTCTCGCATCCGCTGAAAAGGCTGCAAACCTCGGCGTGATCGATGATGTGATCGCACCGGCGGATATGCGTGCTGTCATTGCGTCTGCACTCTCCATGCTTGAGGGCAAGCGCGTGACAAATCTCCCGAAGAAGCACAATAATTTCCCGTATTAATGGGCTGGAAATTCGTTAGAAATACATAGATTGGTGGTATATTATCATGAAAAGATTCAATGTGACAGTCAACGGCAAGGCTTATGATGTAGCGGTCGAGGAGATCGGCGCAGGTGCCGCTCCGGTTGCAGCAGCACCGGTTGCAGCTGCTCCCGCTCCGGCGGCAGCTCCGGCTCCGGCAGCAGCTCCCGCAGCCGCAGCAGGCGCAGGTGAGAAGGTAACCGCTCCGATGCCCGGCACGATCCTGGATGTCAAGGCAACCAGCGGTCAGTCCGTATCCAAGGGCGATGTTATCATGGTGCTCGAGGCTATGAAGATGGAGAACGACATTGTAGCTCCCTGCGACGGTACCGTAACCAGCATCGTTGTCAAGAAGGGTGACACCGTACAGAGCGGTGATACCCTCGCAACTGTTGGCTAAGCGCGGAGCCCGCGCTGGCGATTTGCTTCGAGAATTGCGGATGCACCATTCTGGGGTCCGCAATGCGCATCGGCTTTGCCGAGTGCGCAAAGCTGGTTTGTTGATATCCTAAATGAAAGGAAATTAGACTGAAATGGCTAAGAAAATCAGAATCACCGAGACCGTTCTGCGTGACGCACACCAGTCCCTGCTGGCGACCCGTATGACTCTCGATGATATGCTCCCGATCCTCGGCAAGCTCAACGAGGTCGGCTTTAATTCCATCGAGTGCTGGGGCGGTGCGACATTTGACTCCTGCCTGCGTTTCCTGAACGAGGATCCGTGGGAGAGACTGCGCACGCTGCGCCGTGAGATGCCGGATACCCGTCTCCAGATGCTGTTCCGCGGTCAGAATATGCTCGGCTATCGTCACTATGCAGACGACGTGCTCGAGGAATTCGTACAGAAGTCCGTTGAAAACGGTATCGATGTAATCCGTATCTTTGATGCGCTCAATGATATCCGTAACCTCCAGACAGCCATCACCGCTGCCAAGAAGGCATCCCGTGACGGCAAGAAGCCGGAGGTTCAGGTTGCTATGTCCTTCACCACCGGTGAAGTGTTCACAGATGAGTACTATGTAGAGTACGCCAAGAAGATTGCAGCCGCAGGTGCCGATTCCATCTGTATCAAGGATATGGCTGCGCTCCTGACACCCTACAGAACCGCAGAGCTGGTCAAGGCGATCAAGTCCGCTGTTGATCTGCCGATCGATCTGCACACCCACTACACCTCCGGTCTGGCATCTATGTGCCTGATCAAGGGCGTTGAGGCAGGTGCAGACATCATCGATACTGCCATGTCCCCGCTCGCACTGGGTACCTCCCATGCACCGACCGAGTCCATGGTGGCTGCTTTCCAGGGCACCGAGTATGACACCGGTCTGGATCTGGTGAAGCTCAACGAGATCCGTGATTATTTCATGGGTCTGCGTAAGAAGTACATCGAGTCCGGTCTGATCGACCAGAAGATGCTCGCAGCCGATGCCGGCGCCCTGATCTATCAGGTTCCGGGCGGTATGCTGTCCAACCTCCTGTCTCAGCTCAAGCAGGCAGGCAAGGAGGATCTGCTGGGCGAGGTTCTTGCCGAGGTTCCGCGTGTCCGCAAGGATGCAGGTTTCCCGCCGCTGGTTACGCCGTCTTCTCAGATCGTTGGTACGCAGGCTGTGTTCAACGTGCTGACAGGCGAGCGCTACAAGACCGTCACCAAGGAGTTCAAGGGCGTTGTCCGCGGTGAGTACGGTCAGACTCCGGTTCCGATCGATCCGGAATTCCGCAAGAAGATCATCGGTGATGCCGAGCCGATCGACTGCCGTCCTGCTGACCTGCTGCAGCCTGAGCTGGAGAAAATCCGTCAGGAGTGCGCCGAGTGGGCAGAGAGCGAGGAGGATGTCCTCAGCTATGCACAGTTCGGTCAGGTAGCTGTCAAGTTCTTTGAGAAGCGCAGAAATGCGAAGTTCGGTCTTGACGGCAAGCACGGCGATGCCGAAAAGCAGGTACATCCTGTTTAATCACAGTTGAGAGCCCTGCTCTCAGCTTTGGCAATGCCCCCAACGGTTTTCAGCCGAAGGGGGCAATGCTGTTATTATCAAATCTATAAAGGAGGAAACACCCATGCCGATCAGAATTCCCGAAAATCTGCCCGCTTATGAAACACTCGAAAAGGAAAATATCTTTGTCATGCCGAAGTTCCGTGCAGAGCATCAGGATATCCGTCCGCTCCGGGTGCTCATCCTCAACCTGATGCCCAAGAAGATCGAGACCGAAACGCAGCTCATGCGTCTGCTCTCGAATACGCCTTTGCAGGTGGATGTGGAGCTCTTGCAGGTGGAGCATATCTCCAAAAACACGGCAATGACCCACCTCGAAACCTTCTACAAGACCTTCGACGAAATCAGAGACAGCTTCTACGACGGCATGATCCTCACCGGCGCACCGGTGGAAAAGCTCGATTTTGAGGCGGTTGACTACTGGGACGAGCTTTGCGAGATCATGACCTGGACGCGCACGCATGTCTATTCGACGATGTATATCTGCTGGGCGGCACTTGCAGGGCTGTACTATCATTACGGCATCCCCAAGTATCCGCTGGATAAGAAGCTGTTCGGTGTCTTCCCGCATAAGGCAGAGGTGGAAACGCCGCTGCTGCGGGGATTTGACGATATTTTCCCAGTGCCCCATTCCCGCCATTCCGAGGTACACCGCGAGGACATCGAGAAATGCGATGCCCTCCAGATCCTCTGCTATTCGCCGCTTGCCGGTGTCTATATGGTTTCCTCCCGCAACGGACGCGAGATCTTCATCACCGGTCATGCGGAGTATGAGCGCGATACGCTCAAGAGCGAGTACTTCCGCGATCTCGAAAAGGGTCTGCCCATCGAGGTGCCGTTCAATTATTTCCCGGGTGATAACCCCAGCTGCGAGCCCAAATTCTCGTGGCGCTGCCATG
>ONEQ01000175.1 GCA_900316885.1 uncultured Eubacteriales bacterium
GGTTTGCCTCGATCGCAAGACGCGGGAGGTTCACGGAGGTAAAGCTCAGATTGCCTCTGCCGGTCACGATCTCACGGGACGGATCGTGAACATTTCCGATCACGCGGGTACGGCAGCCCATATAAGCGATCTCGGTATGATAATCGCCGGGCTTGTAGTACTTGAGATTGTAGGGTGCATCGATGAACGAAAAGTTCGGGAACAGGCGCTTTGCAGATACGCGGCACGCCAGCTTGAACAGATCATAGTTCGGATCACCCGGATTGTAGTTGATGCCTTCCTTGATCTTGAAGATGTGGATCGGGAAGATCGGGGTTTCGCCATTGCCAAGACCAGCTTCATTCGCCAGGAGGATGTTCTCGATGACCATCTGTCCCTCGGGCGAGGTATCCGTACCGTAGTTGATCGAGGAGAACGGTGTCTGCGCACCGGCACGGCTGTTCATGGTATTCAGGTTATGGACAAGCGCCTCCATAGCCTGATAGGTCGCACGATTGGTCTCGCTCTTGGCATGACGAGCCGAGAAATCAAGAATCGCCTGTGCTTTCTCAGGATCCAGCTCCTGCATCAGGAGCTCCTTAGCCTTCTCCTCAAACCCATTTGCATTGGCAAGGGTCGGCGGGCAGCCCTGCGCACACAGGGGATTCACGATCTCCTTTGCACGCTCATCGGCATCTGCAAAGTCGCCAAGCAGCTCAAGCGCACGGGAGAGGTTCTGTCTGTACCGTGCAACATAGGTCTTTTTAACGCCCTCTGCCATCGCATAATCGAAATTCGGGATGCTCTGACCGCCGTGCTGGTCGTTCTGGTTAGACTGGATGGCGATGCAGGCAAGCGCCGAATAGCTCGCAATATCATTCGGCTCACGCAGGAAGCCGTGTCCGGTCGAGAAACCGCCGTGGAACAGCTTGAGCAGATCAATCTGACAGCAGGTGGTTGTCAGCGTCAGGAAGTCCAGATCATGGATGTGAATGTCGCCGTTCTTGTGAGCATCAGCGTGCTCCGGCTTGAGAACGTAGAGCTCATAGAACTCCTTTGCCGAAACACTTCCGTACTTGAGCATGGTACCCATTGCCGTGTCGCCGTCGATATTGGCATTCTCACGCTTGATGTCGCTCTCCTTAGCACTGTTGAAGGTCAGCTCATTGAGAACACTCATCAGGTTGGTCTTCATCTCACGAGAACGCGTGCGATCGTAACGATACACGATATACGCCTTTGCGGTCTGGGCATGTCCGCGCTCGATCAGTACCTTCTCAACGAGATCCTGTACCTGCTCAACCGTCGGACAGTCCTTATACTGGCTCTCAACGAGCCGGCAAACCTCCTCGGCTACCTTGGATGCCTCCTCGTAGTCCGTCCCCCCGACAGCCTTTGCCGCCTTGAAAATGGCGTTGATGATCTTTTCCACGTTAAACGGCACCTTTCTGCCGTCTCGCTTGGTAATATACATCAGCATTTGAATCCCTCCGCATAGATACAATATCTAGTGTTTGCCTTAGTCACTATATCTTAGTATACAGGAAATTTTGCGAATTGTCAATGGTCATTTTCTATAATACGCCATATCGATACGCTCCGTTTTGTGTTACTAATTCATAGTTTTGTTGTCGTATTTTACGCTTTTTACCTTTATTATCCATATTTTGCCGGATAGTTCCGATTTTTAAGCCAACCACAATATATAGTGGTTGGCAGTTTGTGGAGAACTGTGGATAAATGATGTTTTCCGCTTGAAATCGTCCTTTACATTGTGGAAACAATTTTCGCATCAATCCCCGCAGTAACTTATGTAGAAGAAACGCCGCACACCTTGCGGCATGCGGCGTCTGATTACGGCTGGGAGATCAGAGAGATAAACGCATCCTTTGGGAGCGGCTTGGAGAAATAGAACCCCTGCAGGTAATTGCAGCCGAGCTCTGTGAGAATCTGAATCTGTGCCTCGGTCTCCACGCCCTCGACCAGCGACTTTTTCTGAATTTCACGCACCATATCAATCGATGCCTTGAGCAGAACCATACCAAGATTTCCCTGCTCTGCGCCCCATAGAACGCTCTTGTCGATCTTTATGACATCGGCACCGAGTGAGAAGATGGACATCATGTTGGAATACCCGGTTCCGAAATCATCAATGGAGAAGCGGAAGCCCTCACGGCGCAGATAATCTACAACCCAAGACAAATGATGATAATCCTTCGCGGCAACTGACTCGGTGATCTCGAAATTGATGAAATCCTTGCGGACACCTGCCGTATCCACAATATCAATCACATGCTCCGCAAAGCCTTCTTTCATACATTCCAGCACTGAAAGATTGACATTGATGCAGTCCATGCCACATTCCTGCGGAACACCGGTCTGAAGAAACCGACAGACCTCCTTCAGCACAAATTCATCCAGATCATCGATCAGACCGAGCTGCTCGGCAATGGGGATAAACTCATCCGGATAGATCAGCCCCAGCTCCTTATGATGCAGGCGAAGCAGTGCTTCTGCGCCGTGGAGCGTCTTGTCAATGTGATAGGTCGGCTGATAAAATACCTCAAAACTGCTGTTGCGCAAGCCTTCCGTGACCGCAGTTTCGATTGTGGAATGGCGGACGATCCAGTCGAGATCCTTCCCCTCCATGATTACCTTCCGCTGTTTGTCCGGGATGGGACATTCCGCGATGTAGAGCATGTCCTGCACGCTTTTGGCACGTCCCGGCACATCAACGATGAAGACTGATACCGTCAGCATCACGTCGGTTCCTTCCAGTCTCCAGGGACTGTCAAAGCGCTTGACAATCTCCTCTGCAAGCTCTCGTGCCTCATCCTCTGTCTTGTTATAGACGGTCAGCGCAAATCGGCCGTGACCGATGGAATAGATGTAATGATTCTGGATTTTTGTACGGAGAAACTCTGCAACGCTGCGGTTGATGGTATCGCGGTCCACTCTGTTGGATACCATGGTATTCGCCGTCTTGTCAAAGTGAATCCGACGGACAATCAGAAGCTGCATTGGAATACGGTTCCGCAGCTTGGCGGACAGATCCAGAGAAAAAGCCGCTGCATTGTAGACGCCGCACTCTACATCCCGGCGGTCATCCTCATTCTCCACAAAAAGCAGCACGCCGGTAAAGCCGACTGCCTCCATGAGCACCTCGATCCGCATGCTCCGGTCTATGAGCTGTGTCAGAATACCGCCGACCGCAAGCAAAAAGCAGACAGCACACGAGTACTTCCGTCCCTTGGAAAGCAGATTCCATGAACTCATCAGCAGGATAAACGCCCCGGTCAGCCAGATAGCGCCCGTTCCATAAATCACAGCATATTCAAAGAACGCACGATGCATTTTTTTGTCTGCATCATAGTACCACACCCAGTGGAACAACGGATTCAATGCGATAATCAGCTCCGAAACAACAGCCATAATCACCGGCGCGACATCGATGACAAAATTAAACATGGTGCCGCGATGCTTCCAGCTGATCTTCCCGTTAACCGAACGCCCGACAACAAACGATATATAGATAAAAAACAGCGGTGCCAACAACGCATGGGTCAGGAAATAAATAAACTGTGTTGCCTGTACACCCAGGAATGCATGCTCATTGGTCTCCATCAGGTGACTGAAATTCGTATTGGCGATCTCGCAGAGCGCATTGACAGAAATGATGCCCAGGATGCTAATATATGCACGGTTTTGCGGTTTTCCGATATGATGATCCATCAGCGTAAAGATCAGATCCGTCAGCGCGATCAGAAGTGCCGCAAAAGCCAGACCCAGCCCCATATCACTGTAATTGATCGTATTAATCACCCCTCTTTCAGTGAATTGCAGTTTCAAAGCAGTTCCGAAGATCTGCCGAAAAGATACCTAATTATTATTATATCATTTTTAAGCAGTCTTGTCAACTTATAAAATAAATCCGTTGTCAAAAACAGCAAATCAATGCAAAACCCGGCGAGAACAGCTTTCCCGCCGGGTGTCATATCAATAAAAGCCTTCGGTGATACCGTTTCCGGTATTCGGATGGAATACCGACCACACACAGTCAGCGAGAAATACGGCAAGCATCACACCTGCCAGAATTTTTCGCTTCTTCTCAGGCATCCGATTCAGAAGCTCATCCGAGAACGGTGCGATGGCATAGGTAACCGCAACGCCCGCCAGTCCGAACACCGTCAGTCCCTCCAGACACACGCGCCCGTTCAGTGTAAGGAAATAGCCCGTATAGTCCCACCAGCGCTTGTGCGCAACCAGTTCAAGCACCCATGACGTCATATACTCCAGCGTCCCACACATCACGAAGGCAGAGACAAACAGCAAAGGCGGTTTGCTCCGGATCGGTTTCAGGAAGAAAATAATCATCAGTCCCCCGAAGCCGTAGATCGGCAGCCAGGGACCGGTCATCACGCCGCGGTTAATGAAGCTGCCCTCGTTGACCAGATAGAAGCAGACCTCAAACAGCCAGCCTACAAATGAGAACAGGAAGAAGAACCAGATGCAGTTCAGAACACTGTAATTCTTCTGGTAGTCCATCTCCAGCCAGCGCCGGTGCTCCACATGAGGCGTGGGGCACTTGTCGTCGGGATAGGATTCCTGTCCGGGATTCATCATCAGTGCCGCATCGTAAAGCAGATCGCCGCGCATGGCACCGTCTCGCTTTTCCTCACGAACCGCCGCATAGAGCTCGGCAAAGAGTGCCTCCTTGAACGGATTGAAAAAAAACAGCGATGTCAGGTGAAATGTCGCACCGTCAAGCAGGACGCCCGGCAGCAGACTCAGATCCATCAGAAACGCATGCCGCTTATCACCGCGCATCAGCTCCTTCGAGAGACGAAAGGCATCCTTTGGCGAGATATTCGGGTTCTCCGCCAGAATATACGGGATCATGCGGTATTCGTAGTATTTGTAGAAGCCGCCGGCAATCGTCAAATTCCAGAGTGTCTGATAGACCGCCCGCAGGAGCATCACCCGCGCACAGTTGCGGGAGGTATCCGTCCGGTAAACGAACAGAAGGCGGTCAGCGCTTGTTTCCTTGTAGCTGCGCCGTTCCAGGAAGTAGCGGCATCGTCCGATCTGGATCAGATTCTTGACAAAAATCCAGTACACAGCAAACACGAGTACCATG
>ONEQ01000075.1 GCA_900316885.1 uncultured Eubacteriales bacterium
TTTGCCCCGCAAGCGGGGTGCAGGGGGCGCAGCCCCCTGCACCTGCTCCCCCTCCCCCCTAGGGAGGGCATGGGGTGCGGGGCATTTGCCACGCAAGCGGGGTGCAGGGGGCGCAGCCCCCTGCATCTGCTCCCCCTCCCCCTTGGGGGAGGGCATGGGGTGCGGGGCATTTGCCCCGCAAGCGGGGTGCATGAGGCGCAGCCCCCTGCGTCTGCTCCCCCTCCCCCTTGGGGGAGGGGGCTGGGGGGGGGGACTCCCCCCTATTTGTCGCATCCGAAGCGACCTTTTTCCTTCCAGAATGTGCTATACTGTAATTACAGAAACGGAATACAGGGGTTTCACCCGCACATTACAGGAGGTACAGTATGGAAAAGATCAAGAACAACATCACCGAGCTGGTATTCATCCTCGACCGCAGCGGCTCCATGGCAGGGCTTGAAAGCGACACCATCGGCGGCTTCAACGCCATGATCCAGAAGCAGCGCAAGGAGCCGGGCAAGGCATATGTCTCCACCGTGCTGTTCGACAACCGCAGCGAGGTGCTGCACGACCGCATCGACCTCGGGAAAATTCCCGCCATGACCGACAAGGACTACACCGTCGGCGGCTGCACGGCGCTCCTCGATGCCATCGGCGGCGCAGTCAAGCACATCGCCAACATCCACAAGTACGCCCGCCCGGAGGATGTGCCGGAGCACACGATGTTCATCATCACCACCGACGGCATGGAGAACGCAAGCCACATGTACCGCTATGAGGAGATCAAGCGCATGATCGAGGCAAAAAAGGAGGAGGGCTGGGAATTCCTCTTTATCGGTGCGAACATCGATGCGGTCTCCGTCGCAGAGCGTGTGGGCATCTCCGCAGAGCGCACCGCAAACTACTGCGCCGATGCCATGGGAACCTCCACGGTATGGAGCAACCTCTCCGCCCCCATCAGCGCGATGCGAAGCTGCATGAAAATCGACCGTAAGTGGGCTGAGAACATCGAAGCCGACAAAAACAGCCGCAAGAAATAACAGCAAACGCCCCTGCTTCACGCAGGGGCGTTATTTTTACCATACACGATAGGTGTCTCTGACGAAATACACCAGCGGCGAGAGCCGCAGATCCTCAAGCTTGGCGCCATTTTCGAGTCCCTCGGAGATCGCATGGAACTTGGCGGATACCGCCAGAATCTGCTTGATCTCCTCCTCAGAGGGCTTTGCCTTGTGCAGATACTGGAATACCGCATCCTCGATATACCCGTAGCTGCGTACCTGCGCCTTGGTCAGCACATGCTCCGGCTTGCCGCAGTTGATGACCGGCATCAGCTTGTCGCTGTCCCGGTACTGCACGACCTGATTCGCGAACGCCTCCGGCGTGAAGGTCAGCAGCTCCAGACCCAGATCATACGTCGGCGCGAGCGACACGATCAGCTCCTTCATCTTCTGCGCACTCTCCTCATCCACGATATTCTGGAACAGGCGCAGCGCCTTGAAGGTCATCTCCCCGACCTCCTGCTTTGTGAACTGGCAGGGTGTGTAGGTGTTTTCATCCTGAATCAGCAGCACGAACACCTTGTCCGAACTGTATCCGGACTCGTCATGATGCTTCGCCGCATCCTTGTAAAGCACATCCGTCAGCTCCGGGTACACCGTGCCGTTGACACGCGCCTCGCAGTTCGGGATGCCGTTCACGCACGCGGAGAACAGCTTGACCCAGTAGCAGCGCTTCGTGCCCAGATACTTCGGCAGCTCCTCCTGTACCAGCTCCCATAGATCGGTCGCTTCCCCGCCGCCCGCATGGAGATTGCCGCGGGTACACGGGATACGGAAACGGTATTTTCTGCCCATGACATCGGATTCGATCCAGTTGTCGCAGTCACAGCCGAATGCCGCTGTCACGAACGGCAGCACGCCGATGCAGATATTGTGCGCACCGTTGCGGATGGCATCATCCGGCGTCTTGCCCACGCCGACCACGGATTCCACCAGATCCTCGTCAAAGAACGGATGCTGTGCAATGAACAGGAGCTGCACCGACCAGACCGATTTGTCCCGATTCGACTGCATGCTGCCGAAATCCACGGAAACCTGTAAATCATGCTCACGGAACAGGAGCCACTCCCCGGCATTTTCACCGCCCGGACACTCCGCATCCAGCAGTGCAACAACCTCCCTGCGGTCCAGCGTCGGCTCAACCAGAAGCGGCGAATCGACAGGTACTGCGCCCTGTGTGTTCTGCATCTCCGGCTGATTCTGTTTTGTATCTGACAGTCCCATAACTGTTACCTCCGGCATAAAAGATAGTACCTACAGCATACCATACTTTACAGGGATTGTCAAGTATTCCCTGTAAAAGATCGCGCCCGCGGGCTTGACAATTGCGCCCGCTTATGGTATGCTTATATAGGTATATCACGTTTAGGAGGTGAGCTGATGGAGCCAACTGAGACACTGACAGAGGAGGAAATTCTCCCGGAGGAGACACCGGAACCGGAGCCGCCTTTCGAGGATGACGTGACCGATGAGGATGACGTGACCGATGAGGAAGCCGAAGCTGCCGAGGAAGCGGCAGAGGAGGCAGAGGAGGAACGCAGGCTGTCCCGGTTTTCCCGCGGCTGTCTGGAGGTTGCCGGCGTATTTGCGGGACTCGCCGCATTGCTGCTGCTGCTTGAGCAGATCGGCATCTGCTTTATTTACCAGCTCCCGCAGCTCTGCCTGCCGCTGACGCTGGCGGCGGGAAGTCTCCTGGCACTGACCGTGTGCCTGTTTTCTGCCCTGCGAAAGGGACTTGCGTGCCTGGTTACAATTGTTACGATCTGGTTCCTGATCGTGGTGTATGCGGTCACGAATTTCCAGTTCCCGGAGGTTATCCCCACCACGCTCCCCCACACGGGAAAGGCTGTTGTCCTGACACAGATCACCACGCCCCTGAATGCGAATCTCTGCGTGGATGAGATCCTGATTCCCAATATTGTCTGCAAGCGCTTCAAGCTGCCGGTACATCCCAAATACATCCCCCTGAACTATCAGGTCAAGCTCCTCTGGAATGAGGAAAGCGGCATGAATGAGCTGTACTACAATGACCTGCTCTGGGCGACCTATGATCCTGCCAAACGGCGCTGGACAAATGCGACCAGCATCGGCTCGATTGTGGAATACACCACCGAGCCGCCCCAGACGGCACCCATGACACGCAAGCCGCATCACACCCACACCGTCACGACCACCACCACAACCACGACAACCACTGTCAAGCGAAGCTGACCGTGTCACATTTTGTCGAATCATGTCGAAAGCTGTCAGATTGCTTGACAGTGCGTCCGTTATCTGCTATACTGATAGCGGGTCCGGAAAACCGGATACTATTATTGCTCTACAGCCTGCCCCTCTGCGAAGCGCCGCGGAGGGGCAGCGCCTTTTTTCGCCTTGACAAACCTCCGGAAACATGGTATCATTTTTTATATGTGGGGATTCGTCCCCGACCTCTTTACAAAACCGAAAGGAAGAGCCCCGATGAAACGCCTTGCTCTGCTCATGCTTCTGCTCCTGACCCTGACTGCCTGCACACCCGTGAACGTCCCGCCTGCCGATTATGATACGCCGTCCGAAACATCTGCACCGGAATCGGAAACCGCATCCGAAACCGTGACCGAAACGGAATCCGCCACCGAACCTCCCGCCACTGCCCGTCCGGCGGAGACACAACCGGCAGGCTCCACGGATTCCGGGAAGGAGGAAACGGAGACCACCACCGAACCCCTCGAAATCCCCGCATGGGCGGAGGATTATGCGGCGCTGATCCGGCGGCAGAATGCCGATTCCGAGCATAACGATGCCGCCTATGCCCTCATCCGGCTCGATGCCGATGAGATCCCGGAGCTGGTGCTATTTGACGATCTGACCATGCAGGTGTATTACTATGCCGACAATGCCCCTGCACTCCTGCTCGAGGACAGCTACAAGAGCACTGCAATATCCGGGCAGAATCTCTGCTACCAGCCGGAAACCGGGAAGCTGGCAAGCTATTTCTCCACGATGGGAGGCGGCTCCGGGTTCAATCTGTTCTTCTACGAGAAGCTCGATCCCCGGAACGTGACACGCTGCTGCTTCAACAGCATCGAAGCAGAGGGCGGCGAGATGCCGTATAATTCCCTCTGGGACCGTGCGGAGGAGTATGATATTTCCTGCGGCGAAGATTTTCAGGTCACGCTCGGCAAAAGCTGGATTCACATCGGTGAGGGCTTTGCGGATATTCACAAGCTCGTCCCCGTGACCGGCAACAAGCTCACGCTGGAATGGAACAACATTCTCGCGGACGTCCACGCACCGGATGCGCTGCACGGCGGTGAGGACGAAACAGAAAACTGATTGTCCCCCTGCCGGAATCCGGCAGGGATTTCTTGTAAAATTTCACAAAATATCACGCAGAGTAATTGACAATTGATTACAAATATGTTACAATGGTAATATCTACAGACAAGGGGCGAGAGAGATGCAGTTTTCAGACGGATTGTGGCTGACGAAAAGCGGCTATCAGGTGCATTATGCATCACAGGCATACGAACTGACGCGCAGCGGCAATTCCCTGACCGTCTTTGTGACCTCGACCCCCATCTACAACCGCGGCATGACCCTCGGCGGCGTGACCCTCGAAATCACCTACACGGCTGTCGCGGATGATACGATCCGCGTGCATCTCGTGCATCACAAGGGCACCCTGCACAACCAGCCGCAGTTTGAGCTGCACGAGCCTGTCGGCTTTACAGCATCCTTCACGGAAACGGACGACTTCACCGAGCTGCATGCGGGGGCGGTCTCCGTGCGCGTGTATCACGGGATGCAGTGGCGCGTGGAATTTTGGCGCGGCGGCAAAATCCTGACCGGCTGCACACCGCGCAGCACCTCCTACATCGAGGAGAATCCCTACCGCGCCGATGCAAGGCTTGCCACCCAGCGCGGCGACCGGTTCTTCAATGATCCCGCCGACCCGCATACCGCCTATATCCGCGAGCAGCTTTCGCTCGATGTGGGCGAATGTCTCTACGGCTTCGGAGAGAAATTCACACCCTTTGTCAAAAACGGGCAGACGGTGGATATCTGGAATTCCGACGGCGGCACCTGCTCCACGCAGAGCTACAAGTCCATTCCGTTCTGCCTGTCCAGCCGCGGCTACGGCATATTCGTCAACAGTTCCGGTCGCGTGAGCTTTGAAGCGGCATCCGATACGGTGTCCAAGCTCTCCATGACCCTCCCCGGCGAGGAGCTGGAGTATTATCTGTTCGGCGGCGATACGCTTGAGGATGTCCTCGTCCGCTACACCGACCTGACCGGCAAGCCGGCTCTCCCGCCCGCCCGTTCCTTCGGGCTGTGGCTGTCCACCTCGTTCACGACCGACTACAATGAGGAAACCGTGAACAGCTTCGTGGACGGCATGGCAGAGCGCGGCATCCCGCTGTCCATGTTCCATTTCGACTGCTTCTGGATGAAGGCATTCACCTGGACGAGCTTTCAGTGGGACAGGGAGATGTTCCCCGACCCCGAGGGGCAACTCCGGCGTCTGCACGGCAAGGGGATGGGCATCTGTGTCTGGATCAATCCCTACATTTCCCAGCGTGCGGAAATCTTTGACGAGTGCGCGGAAAAGGGCTATTTCCTGCACAATCCGGACGGCTCTGTATTCCAGTGCGACCAATGGCAGCCGGGTATGGCGATCGTGGATTTCACGAATCCCGCCGCCTATCAGTGGTTCGGAGATCAGATCCGCCGGCTCTGCGCGATGGGCGTGGATGCGATCAAGACGGACTTCGGTGAACGCATCCCGGTGAATGTCGTCTACCACGACGGCTCCGATCCCGTGGCGATGCATAATTACTACACTTACTTATATAATAAATGCGTGTTTGAAGCGCTCGAATCTGCCGTCGGCAAGGGCAATGCCGTGCTGTTTGCACGGAGTGCAACCGCCGGCGGACAGCAGTTTCCCGTCCACTGGGGCGGCGACTGCTCGGCAGAGTACACCTCCATGGCAGAGACGTTGCGCGGGGGATTGTCCCTCTCCGCATCGGGCTTCGGGTTCTTCTCGCACGACATCGGCGGCTTTGAGCAGACCGCATCTGCGGATGTCTACAAGCGCTGGTGTGCCTTCGGGCTGCTGTCCTCTCATTCGCGGCTGCACGGCTCCACATCCTACCGCGTGCCGTGGTGCTATGAAGAGGATACGCCCGACAATCCCGAAAATGCCTGCGCTGTCCTGCGGTTCTTCACCAATCTCAAGGGCAGGCTCATGCCCTACCTGTTCACACAGGCAGTGAAAACGCATGAAACGGGCATCCCCATGATGCGCCCGATGATCCTGAGCTTCCCGGACGATCCGGCAGTCCCCGCACTTGACCGGCAGTATCTGCTCGGTGATTCGCTGCTCTGTGCGCCTGTGATGAATACAGAGGGCACAGCGGATGTGTATCTCCCGGCAGGGCTCTGGACGGATATTCTCACGGGTGAGCAGTACGAGGGCGGCAGATTTATCCGTCGGACGTGCAGCTTCCTCGAAATGCCGATTCTGGCAAGACCGGATCACATCATCGTGTACGGCAGCTTTGCGGGGAATGTCGATTATGACTACGTGCAGGATGCAGAAGCCGTGATCTATTCCCTCGGTGAGGGAAAAACCGCAGCGGCTGACATCTGCAGCAGCCGGGGCGAGCGTGAGGTGACGCTCACCGCCGAAAAGCACAACGGCAGGATCACCGTCCGCACGACCCCTACCAACAAGACCTTTACCGTCCGGCTGCACGGCGGAAGCAGTGTGCAGCTCGGCGGCGGCAATACAGAAGCAGTGCTGTAAGCGCTGTGCAAGTAAGGAGACGAGTCCAATGTCCAAGAAAAACGAACCCAAATACATCTGGCGTGACCGCAAGCGCACCTTTCTGGGGCTGCCGTGGTCGTTCACGGTGTACTACCTGACGGAGACGAAATTCATCCGCCGCACAGGCTTCTTCAACATCGAGGAGGACGAGATCGACCTCTACAAGATCACCGATAAGAAGCTCAAGCTCCCGTTCGGGCAGCGGATGGTCGGCTGCGGCACGATCCACATTTGCAGCCGCGACACGGATTCCCCGGAATCCGACATCATTTCCGTCAAGAAGCCGCGAGAGGTGCTCGAGCTGCTCGACAAGTACATCAACCGCGAGCGTGACCGCTACGGCACCCGCGGACGCGACCTCTACGGCACCGGTCATCCGCCGTTCCACGATGCGGACGGCGACGGCATCCCGGATGAAGTGGAATCTCATATTGAATAAAAGTTTGAAAGGAACACCTGACACATGAATCTCACTGCAATTCCTCCGAAGGGGGCGGGGCTGGAAAGCCTCATTACCGAACAACGATCCTGCTGGGAACGCCTGCAGGCGGAACGCCGTCCCATTTTTATCTACGGCATGGGCGACGGCGCTGCCAAGATTATGACCGTTTTCAGCCGGTACGGCATCCCCGTCGCGGGTATCTTCGCCAGTGATGAATTCGTGCGCGGTCATTCCTTTGCCGGCTACCGCGTCCACAAGCTGTCCGAGGTCGAGGATATGGTCGATGATTTCGTCATCGTGCTCGGCTTTGCGGCAGGCTACCCGGAGCTCGTGGATTTCATCCACATCCTTGCACGGAAGCATACGCTCTATGTCCCGGACGTTCCCGTCATCGGCGGCGGACTGTTCACCTACGATTACTGCATGGAGCATCTGCCGGAGCTGAATGCCGTTTACCGCAGCCTTGCGGATGACGAATCCCGCCGGGTTATGCTCAATGTCATTCAGTTCAAAATCAGCGGTCTGATCCACTATCTGGATGCCTCCACGGTATCCTCCGACGAGATCTACCGCGGCATCCTGCGCCCGTCCCGCGTCGAGGATTATGTGGATCTGGGCGCCTACAACGGCGATACCATCCGCGAGCTGCTAGAGCACACTCATCGCTCCTACAACTCCATCCACGCGGTTGAGCCGGATAAGAAGAATTACAAGAAGCTCGTCACCTACATCGAATCCAACCACCTGTCACGGATTCACGCCTATCAGTGCGCCGCATGGTGCAAGGATGCGGAGCTGCCGTTCAGCTCCAAATCCGGCAGGCAGTCCGTGCTCTCACCGAACGGCGAAACCATGAGCGCCCGCAGTGTGGATTCGCTCCTGCAGGGAAAGCCGGCGAGCTTCATCAAGATGGACGTGGAGGGCTTCGAGCGCGAGGCGATCTGGGGCGCTGCCCGTACCATCCGCCGTTACAGCCCCAAGCTGGCGGTCGCGGTGTATCACCGCAATGAGGACATCTTCGAGCTCCCGCTGCTTGTCAAGCGCCTGAACCCGAAGTATAAGCTCTACCTCCGCCATAAGCTGTATATCCCCGCTTGGGAGACCAATCTGTACGCGATTCCCGAGTGATCGCGTGCGCCACAGCGAGGTTTTCACCTCACACTATCAGGAGGCGATTCCATTGGCACTGAACGCAAGTCATCTCATGGCTGCATTGGCATCCATCGCATGTCTCTGTCTGATTCCGGTTCTCCCGGCTGCGGCAGAGGAAGCGCTGAGCGCCGATGCAGCCGCAGAAACAAGCACACCGCAGATCGGATGGAACACGGACGGAAACGGCAGGATCACCTACCGCTTCGAGGACGGCACGGCTGCATCCGGTGAAACGGAAATCAACGGATTCTATTACCTCTTCAGCTTTTCCGGCACGCTCAAGACCGACTGGCAGACCGTGAACGGCAAGCGCTACTATTTTGAGCCCGCGACCGGCGAGCCTCAGTTCGGCTGGGTCGATTACTTCGGCAGTCTCTACTATGTCACCAAAACCGACGGCAAGCTGACCGGCTCTCAGGAGATCGACGGCGTGACCTACGAATTC
>ONEQ01000179.1 GCA_900316885.1 uncultured Eubacteriales bacterium
TAACCATTCCCGTGATATGATGAGCGCTTTCGTAGAATCTGGCAAGCCATTCCGTGACTCTGGTGATGAGCTTCATGCCGAGCAGCATGATGAGAAAGCAGGCAGGCAGATACTTCATCAATGCGGTTTTCAGGGAGCCTGCACCGCTCGTCATTTTACCCATTTGTAGCCCATACCCCATACTGTTTCGATGTGCTTTTCATCGCCGCATTTCGCCAGCTTGGCACGGATCCGGCGGATGTGCTCTGCAACGACCGCACTGTCGCCGTCGGCATCGTAGCCCCAGATACGCTCATAGATCCGTTCCTTATCATAGACCTGCCCGGAATTCACGGCAAGCAGCTCGATGATCTGGTATTCCTTTTTGGCAAGCGCGATCTCCTGCCCGTTTGAGGTCACGTTTCTGGCATCGAGATCGACGGTCAGCGTGCCGCAGGTCAGCAGATGGCGTGTTCTGGATTCCCGGTGATCCCGGCGGATGTGCGCTTCGACCCGCGCACCGAGCTCCGCCAGCGAGAACGGCTTGATGACATAATCGTCGCCGCCCGCCGAAAAGCCTGCGATTTTATCCGTATCCTCGATCCGTGCCGTCAGGAAAATGATAGGGCAGCTCACCTCGTCGCGGATTCTGCGGCACACGGCAATCCCGTCCATCTCCGGCATGTTGATGTCGAGTAAAATCACGTCCGGTGCCTGGGAAACGGCTGCGACCGCCTCAGCACCATCGCGGGCTGTCAGGACGAGATAGCCCTTCAGCTCAAAATAATCCTTGATCAGGCAGACAACATCGGGCTCGTCGTCTGCGATCAGCAGCTTATACAAGAGCATCCCCTCCCTGGCTGTCAAAATGCCTGTTCACTGACCTCGGTCTCTGCGCTGTGCAGTAAATCCGTCAGCGCATCGCATCCCTGAAATGCCCATGCATGGATTCTCTGCAAGCCTGCATTGCATACTACGCGGCGAAGCTGCTTGCAGTCCTTGAATGCAAACGGCGGAATACTGCTGACATGCTCCGGCAATTCGATTTTCTCGATGCCGCAGCGAACAAACGTATACTGGAACAGATCCCGGAGCTGTGCGGGCAAGGTGAGCTGATGCAGGTTCACACAGCCGTCAAACACAAATCCGCCCATAAATACAACCGCATCCGGTATCCGGACAGACGTGATCTCCGGATGCCCCTTAAAAATGCCGTCACCCAGCATTGTGACCGGAACACCGCCGAAATCATCCGGTATGATAACCTCCGGCTCATCGCCGTCATATCCCGTGATACAAAGTGTCTCGTCGATCATCTGCTCAAATGTAAACTGCTGCATAAAGACCTCCGGCTTAAAATGTCACCGTCTCCGGCGCTTCTGTAAAGGAGCTGAACACGGCTGTTGCATTACGGAAATACAGCACCTGCGTATTATCATCATCAGCACTGTACATGGCTTTCAATGACGGCATCTTATCAAGCATAGCCTCCTTGACCTCGCGCCGGTCGTCATTGACAAGCTCGCCCGCAATGCGCAGCCACTTGCCGTTCATGAATGCACATACCTCGACCTTGGGATTTGCAGCGATCTGCCTGGAAACATTCTTGACCTTTCCGGTCTGGATATACAGCTTTCCCTCATACAAAAGCGCCGTGCCGAACGGTCTTACCCGCGGCTGATCGCCCTCAACGGTTGCAAGATAGTACGTCTGTGCCTCCTCCAGAAACTGATACACCTTTTCAATGCCTTCCATAATCAATTCCTCCTTGTTTATCGTTGTGACTCACGCCGGCTTGTAATCGCTGAACAATTGCAGCTGCACGTCATACATCTCATACTTGTCGAAGGCGTGTTCAAATTCCTCCTCCGTGATATGGGTCCGGTTCTGGAAATCATAGCCTCCCCACTCTGCTATGAACGGCTCATTGGAATAGAAATACGGGTTTTCCTCGTCCTTCATTCCATCATACGTGTACTCCTCAAAGGGCTCCATTTTGCCGTCCTTCAGATGATACAGGATGCTGATATGTGTGGCAGCACCGGCTGAACCGCCGTCAGCGATCACACCGTTTCCCACAGAGAAGGCGGTACGTTCACCGGCGGAAACCAGACGAACCGGCTTTCCGTCATAGAGCGTATACAGATCATAGGGGGTTGCACTGTCGTCACAGTCCGAAGTCACACCGACGATCAGCTCATTCACGCCATCTTGGTTAATGTCCAGAACCTGGTATCCCGCCTTAGTGATATCCGGCTTTTCAAAAAAATACCACAGGTAGCTGACACTCCGTTCCGTCTCCGAGGTCGGACGATTGCCCGTTACGGGTCCGTAGTCGCCCATATCCTGATCATAATGACTCCATCCCTCGGAGATCTGCTGATAATACCAGTCCAGCAGCTCCGTATAACCGGAAATTGCATCGGTATCTGCATTTTCCACCGTTGTTTCAGGCGCTGTTGATTCTTCCGTTATTGTGATCTCTTCTGTGATCGCAGCCGTTTCCTCCGCTGCCGCAGCCATTTCTGTTGTTTGGGCAGCGGGCGGCTCTGTCGAAGGATTGTTGTTCAGCGGCGCTGCACTGCCGCAGGCTGCGGCGGCTGCCATCATCAGAAGGATACCAATACCTATGCCGATTTTTTTCATAGTTCTCTCCTTATCCGTTTCCGGTGCTTTGTGCCTAGTCTTTGTATTATTCATTATAGCATAAACCCTTGTGAAATGCAAGAACAATCTGCATAATTTCAGCAAAAATGCCCGGAACGTCGGATCGTTCCGGGCACTTTCATCATGCAGACAGCTCCATGTCATCCGTCTCATTGATGGGACGGACTGTAATCTGCTCCATGCTCTCAATGACGAGCATCTCCTTGTCAGGATCGAAGGAACCGTTAATGGTACATGCCGAAAGCTTGCGGGTCATCAGCTCTGCCAGCTTGTTCATCGGATGGCGTACACCCAGGTTCGTGTAGAAGATCTTCAGAAAATCCGCAATGGCTTCCTCCGTCATCATCACCTGACAATGCATCTGCGCACCAAGCATTTCGCATTTCTGGAGAATCACCGAGCGCATCGCATCTGCCTGCCAGCTCGTCAATCATGCCGTACTGCACGATCTCCGGCAGTGTAATGTCATTGTAGAACTGCTTATCGGACTCCTGACCACTGCCGTCCTCATCGGCATAGATGTCGTCAAGCATTTCACCGTAATCACGCTTTTCATCGCGGATCGACTGAAATGCACCCATCAGAATGAACATCGTGTTGGAGGTGTCGAACATCTCATCGTCACCGTTGTCCATCTCGCTGCCTTCCACCATCGACAGCATATTCGCCTGCATCGCACTGTTGTAATTCGTGCCGTTGATGCCGTAGGACGGTACCATGCGCTTATCCGCCTCGTCGAGGAAGCAGATGGCAGCATGTCCGTATTTCTCAAACGAGGCATCCTGGATCTGCTTGATCAGCGAGCTGATCTCCTTGCCCTTGAATCCGGTTTCTGTCACCTGGCTCAGATCACAGCGGATGACTGGAATCGGCACATTGTGCTCACGGAAGAAGTCATGCACGGTCTTGTAGAATTCCGACTTGCCGCTGCCGCTCGGCGCAGTCAGAAGGCAGCTCGGTGACGGAACATTCAGCCCGTAGCATGCCTTTTCGACCTGCTGCATCACCAGAAAGCAGAGCGTTTTCAGCTCCTCATCCTGTCCGATGATACGATCCTGACGCTTGAAGTGATTGCTTACTCCGAAGATATGGTAAAGCTCCTTACGTGCTTCCTCGCGCTCAGCTGCATTTCCAAAAATGGCATATACCATCAGAACATTCACGTACTCACGCTTTTCTGGCTTCACGTTCTCCAGCAGATCCTTCTTGTGCCTTTCAACAATCCAACTGCTGCATTGCACAAGAAACTCCGGATGCTCTGCATAATACGCATCCCGTGCGTCTGCAATCCGCAGGCATACTTCTTCTACGGTTCTTCCCTTGAATGGCTTCAAGGTATCGTCAGGCAGCGGATAATTGCAGCAGACCCACTGCCCGTCATCCTGCTGCTCCCTGCGCAACACCACACGACCCTGCGGCGTTTTCATGGAAACACCGTATGTGAAATGAGAGATAATACGGAACCAATACTTCAGATTATGCGTCCGTTCAAACTCTGCTGCCTTTTCCTCGACCTCGTCCACTGTCGGGGCGATCAGACCGATCGTCTTACCGTTCAAACTATTATAATAGGTGATGCGATAGCTCACGGTTTCATTGCCGTGAGAAAAGCACTTCACAATACCATAGCCCTTCCACATACTTCATTCCTCCCGTTCACTTCATTCATGGTTCAACTGCGCAGAGCTGCCTGAATAAAAAACAATCTGCTCACCTCTTGATTGCTTCGGACGGATGGTGTATAATATATGTACACAGCTCGTCCTTTCGGCAGCACCTCTGCCCTGAACGATTCCGGCTGCGTGAACCGTTTTCACACTTCCGTTCCGGCGTCATATTTAGTATAGCATATCCGCGCTGGAAAATCGTGAAAAAAAAAAGCTGCGAAGCGTTATGCCCCCTGTATACCTATTATAATATCACTATTCACAACTTAAGCGTTGAGCCGCCCCCAACCCCCTCCCCGGAGGGGAGGGGGCTATTTATGGGGGCTTCGCCCCCATACCCCTTTTTGGGGCTTACGCCCCAAGCCCCTTAAGTTGTGGACAGTGATCCCCTTAAGTTGTGGACAGTGATTATAATATAGATGCTTTAGGGGATCCCGCCTGCTCCCAAATGCCCTTTGGGATATTTTGGCGGATTTTCACAAGCATTTCTCACTCTGCCCATATAATAACGCTATACTTATCATGAAAGCCAACCGGAAAGGATGCAATACTATGGAGCGAACTGCAATATACGGTGATTTCCTGCCGCTGCTCGAACAGATCAAGGACACGTTTGCACAGCGTATCGAGGATTATACTGCTGAGGAATACCAGAAAACCGGCATCAGGATTTATGAGCACCTGATCGCCCGCGTCAAATCCGAGGAGAGCATGACGGAAAAATGCTCCCGCAAGGGTCTTCCCCCTACACCGCACAGCGCTCTGAAGGAGCTGCGGGACAGCATCGGCATCCGCATCATCTGCTCGTTCCTGGATGATATTCATACCAATATCGAAAAAATCCGTGCATTTCCGGACTGCCGCGTGGTGGAGGAGAAGGACTATATCCGTCATGCCAAGCCCAACGGCTACCGCAGCTATCACATGATTCTGGAATATACGGCTCCCTTTGCTGATGAGGACGGCAATTTGCCGGGAACATTCTTCATTGAGATCCAGCTGCGCACGATTGCCATGGATTCCTGGGCAGCGCTGGAGCACAAGCTGAAATACAAGAAGCATATTCAGAATCAGGAGCTCATCGTCGCGGAGCTGAAGCGCTGTGCGGATGAGCTGGCATCCTGCGATCTGTCCATGTCAACAATCCGGGATCTGATTGAACATAGCGAATAAATGGAGGACACTATGAAACTACTGCTTGCTGAAGATGAAAAGGAGCTTTCCCGTGCGCTCAGGGCAATCCTGGAGCATGCCAAATATGCTGTGGATACCGCCTATAACGGTCTGGAGGCACTGAAGCTTGCCCGGAGCAATGCCTACGATGCCATGATCTTCGACATCATGATGCCGAAAATGGACGGCATTGAGCTGCTGCAGCGGGTACGGGCTTCCGGGAATTATACGCCGGTCATTCTGCTGACTGCAAAATCCGAAATTGATGACCGCATTGCCGGACTGGATGCCGGTGCAGATGATTACCTGACCAAGCCCTTCGCAATGGGAGAGCTTCTGGCACGGCTGCGTTCCATGACACGCCGGAATTCCGACTACACACCCACCCGTCTCACAATCGGTTCCGTAACACTGGATACAGAGGAGCAGGAGATCCGCAGCGAGAACAGCATCCGGCTTGCGGGCAAGGAATCCCGCCTGATGGAATTCCTCATGCAGAATGCCGGCAAGGCGCTTTCTACCGAGGAGCTGTTCCGCCATATCTGGGGCAGGGACGAAAACGCTGAACCAAAGATCGTATGGATGTACATCAGCTTTCTGCGCAATAAGCTCCGCGCCATCAATGCGGATCTTGTGATTGACGGAGAGGAAAACGGCAGCTTCACGCTGCATCAGGAGGATACAGCATGATCCGCGCACTCCGCCGGAAATTCATCATGATCGCATCCGGCTGTATTCTGCTGATCCTGTCGGTGGTACTGCTTTGCATCAACGTCCTCAGCTACTATTCCGGCTACCGGGACTCCATGTCGATCCTTAGCTATATTGCGTCCAATAACGGAAAAATGCCAGAGGAAAACCCGGACAGCAATGATGTGGATTTCTTCGTTTCGCGGGAGCTGCGGTTTGAAACACGGTATTTCAGCGTCATTACGGATACCGCCGGCAATCTGATCGGTACGAACAACGAGCATATCCATGCTGTGACGGCAGAGGAAGCCGAAGCCATGTACACACAGGTATTCGCCGGAAGCAAGACAAAGGGCAGTCTGAAGCTGTCAGGCAGCTATTTTCTGTATCTGGTCAAGGAACTCAGTGGCAGAGAACTGAACGAAACACTCTTTTCAGGGGATGATCTTCCTGCATTTCTCAACAATGATACCCGTTACAAGCTCATCCTGTTCATGGACTGCACGAACCGGTTCTACCGCATCCGTTCCATGAGGACAATCTCGCTGCTGATCGGTGCGGGGTGCTTTGTGGTATTTGTGCTTCTGGTTTCGATCTTCTCCGGACTTGCAGTGAAGCCGGTCGCGGAAAATTACGAAAAGCAGAAGCAATTCATCACCAATGCGGGACATGAACTGAAAACGCCGCTGACCATCATCTCCGCCAACGCTGAGGTGATTGAGGCGATAGACGGCGAGAGCGAATGGACGCAGAGCATCCGGCATCAGGTGGATCGTCTGGCAGGACTGGTCGGTGATCTGGTCACCATCGCCCGGCTGGACGAATCGGCGGAACGCAATGACACCGTGATGAAGCCGTTTGCCATTTCTGCTGCATTTCAGGCGCTTTCGGAGGATTTCCACACCGTTGCCGTGCAGCAGGGCAAGTCGCTGGAGGCAGACATTCAGCCGGAAATCACGGTCAACGGCAGTGAAAAGCCGCTGCGCGAGCTGCTTTCCATTCTGCTTGACAATGCTGTAAAATACTGTGATGCCGGCGGGCGTGTCTGTGCCGGTCTGAAAGCACAGAAGCACCGCGTGATTCTGACCGTTTCCAACACCTACGCGGAAAGCACAGATTGCTCGCGCTTTTTTGACCGTTTCTACCGTGCCGATACCTCACACAATTCCGAAGTATCCGGCTACGGAATCGGACTTTCCATGGCGGAAACGATTGTCCGGCTCCATAAGGGAAAAATCAGCGCACAGCAGACAGACGGTCGCGTGATCATGACTGTCATACTGAAGGAGGCAGAACGTGAAGATACTCATCATTGAGGACGAACAGGAAATTGCAGACGGCATCTGCACGATTCTGGAGCAAGCCGGCTATGAGACAGGGCTTGCCTTTGACGGGCAGAACGGTCTGGAGGAAATGCAGAGCGGCGTATACGATCTCGTCCTGCTGGATGTGATGCTCCCGAAGCTGAGCGGCTTTGAGGTGCTCCGGAAAGCGCGCAATGACGGCGTTTTTGTTCCCGTCATTCTGCTGACAGCGCTTTCCGAGACAGGTGACAAGATCACAGGACTCGACTGCGGGGCGGATGATTATCTTACCAAGCCCTTTGATGCAGGTGAGCTTCTGGCACGGATCCGCGCACGGCTGCGGCGGCCGGAGGAAAGCATACAAAACGGTCTTTCTTTTGCGGATCTCCGGCTGGAGCAGGCAACGTTCAAGCTGTGTGGTGCAAGGAAATCCGTCAAGCTTGCACGGAAGGAGTATCAGCTTCTGGAATATCTCATTGTCAACCATGGACAGATTCTCCCGCGGGAGACGATCATCACCAAAATATGGGGCTATGACGAGGAATCCAAGTATAACCAGCTCGATGTGTATATCTCCTTTGTCCGCAAGAAGCTGAAATTCGTGGAATCCCGCGCCGTCATCGTGACCACCAAGGGCATCGGCTATTCCCTGGAGAGCGGCGAATAATGGAACGGGAGCTCAGGAATAAATTCGTGATCGTTACCATGTCGCTGATGTGCCTTGTATTCGGCATTTTCTTTACGGTCACGTATTTCTATTATCACTACTGGTTTGAAATGGACACGCTGCAATTTGTCCAATGGATCACCAACAGCGACGTGCTTCTGGACGAATCCTCTGAATCCTCCGGCATGGCATTGATTGAACTGAACGAGAATCACGGTTCTTACGGCTCTGTGACAGCAGTCATTCTATCTGCTCAGGGCGAAATTGAGGACTATCTGTACACGGATCACTCCTGCAAAAAAGTTATCTCGCAGAGGATTGTTGATAAGATTTTTCCCCTGCAGGAGGATACATGGAAGCACGGTTCGTATATTTACGCATGGAAGGAGCTTCCCGAAGGGAAATATCTGCTTGTGATGACAGACACCAGAAACAAGGACAAAACACCCCTGCGCTATATGACAACAGCACTTCTGGTTGCAGCAGGCATCGCAGCACTGTCCCTGCTGACCATGTATCTTTCGCGCTTTGTCACAGAGCCTGCCAGGGCGGCTATGCAGCTGGAAAAGCAGTTTATTTCGGACGCAAGCCATGAGCTGAAAACACCCCTCGGCGCGATCAGCATCAACGCACAGGCACTCGCTTCCACCGGGAATGACAATCTCCACATCCATAACATTCTTGTGGAATCGGATCGGATGAGCCGTCTGATCGAACGGCTGCTCACGCTGTCCAAGCTGGATGAGAGAGCGGAGGTTCCGAAAACAGCGTTCTCGCTCTCCTCCTGCGTGGAGGAGATGGCGCTCACCTACGAAAGTGTCGCGTATGAAAAAAGCATTTCCTACGAATATGAAATCGCGGAGGACATCAGCCTGTACGGAAACGAGGATGATCTGCGCCAGCTTATGGCGATTCTCATTGACAATGCCATCAAGCATACCGACCCTGACGGGGGGATCAGGATTTCCCTGTCGGAACGGTGCGGCAGTATCCTGCTGTGTGTGGAAAATACCGGAAAGGGCATTGCACCGGAACATCTGCCGCATATCTTCGAGCGCTTCTATCAGGCAGACAGCGCCCGAAAAGACAGCTCGTTCGGTTTAGGACTTGCCATCGCCAAGGCACTGACGGAACGCAATCACGGGAGCATAGCTGTCACAAGCGATCCCGGAAGCAAAACATGTTTTACTGTCACATTCCAATAAAAAAGCAGAGCATTCCATGCTCTGCTTTTTCATGTTCACTCAATGTTAATTCAATGTATGACTTTTATAATACTGTCAGAAATATATGATAAGGAGGATACTGCCCGTGGATAAACGGATTCAGGCAATCGCGATCATCGTCATACTGTTTCTCAGTGTGCTGGCTGCCAAGCTGTTTCTGGGGCACCAGTTCAGCTCTGTCGAAGATTTTCAGACCTATATCCAGGGCTTCGGAGCCGCAGGTCCGCTTGTGCTGACAGCATTTCAGGCGCTTCAGGTCGTTGT
>ONEQ01000183.1 GCA_900316885.1 uncultured Eubacteriales bacterium
AGCGCCCCTTGTGGGGGTAAGGGGGCAAAGCCCCCTAATCGGGCGTAAGCCCGAAAATAACTCACGGAGGTACTGCACCGCCATAGAGCTACAGCGGTGCAGTACGGGTAGGGTGCAGGCTGTTCCTGCGGGTGAAATAAGCTTATCCATGTGAGAAGGTGTCCTTGTGTGCGACTCTCTGAATCCATACCTGGTCGCCGAAATCCTTCTCGCCCGGTACGCCGATGGCATCTGCACGACAGCGCTGGCAGTGCCGGAATACGTCAATATATTTCTGTGCCCGTGCCCTTGCACCGTCGATCTGAGCGCAGGTCGGGGCGGGGTAGTCCTTTAATTCATGCTGCGGAATCAGGGGAATGATGTTGTAAATGGATGCTCCCGCTTCTTTGACCGTCTTTGCAATTTCCTCAATATGCTGGTCATTGATGCCGATCACAAGGACGGTGTTCACCTTGATGACAATGCCCGCAGCGCTGACTTTCCGGATGCCTTCGAGCTGATTCCGGATGAGGATCTCCGCAGCCTCCACGCCGGTGTAATGCTTTCCAAGCCAGAGAATGCCGCGGTTGAGTTTCGCTTCGATCTCCGGGTCAACGGCGTTGACCGTGACCGTCAGTGAATCAATGTCCGCGTCAATGATCTCCTGCGCTTTTTCCGCGAGGAGCAGTCCGTTGGTGCTCATGCACTTTACCAGATCCGGATAATGCTGTTTGATGAGCCGGAACGTTTCCAATGCGTAATCCGATGCCAGTGTATCACCCGGTCCTGCGATGCCTGCAACTTTAATTTCCGGGCAAAGCTCCAGCGATTTTGCGATCACTTCAATGGATTCCTCCGGCTTGATGACGGTCGAAGCCACGCCGGGACGCTGCTCATAATCGTTGATGCGCCGGTCACAGAAACGGCATTCAATATTGCAGGTCGGACTGATCGGCAGGTGAATGCGCCCGGTATTGTTGCGCTTGCCCCGCGCATAGCAGGGATGCTTGTCGGTTAATTCTTCGTAGGATATCGCCATTTGTCCGCCTCCCAGAGTTTGTCTTTCAGTATTTTTTCAATGACGGCATCCACCAGAAACGGCGATTCATATACCAGCATACCTTTGGATTCCAGATAATCCGACGCGCCCTGTCCGATCTTTGCAACGAGTATCGCGCTGACATCGGAGAGCGTTTCCAGCACCGCATCAAATGCGGATTCGCTGTGTTCATGCCCCTGACAGACACGGTTCACGGGGCGTGTATCGGTGTATTTCGAGGTCAGGTCATCGGTGTTCAGCTCCACGATATGGAAGCGCTCCGCATGACCGAAATGCTGGTTGATGACGATGCCGTCTGTAGATGCGACTGCTACTTTGTAAGTCATGCCATCACCCGCTTACTCAAATTCGTCGAAATGCTTCTGCATTTCCTGAAAGATGCTGTCATCAGGCGACTGTGCGATGATCTGTGAAAGCGCTGTCTGATAAATATCTGTGTTGTAATGCGGTGCAATGTCATAATCTTCGATCAGACCCAGCGAAACGACATCGTCCTTCAAACGGGAGGTCGCCTGTTTGTCCGGATCGGGATGGGATACGCTGTAACCGCCGTAGACCTCGACTTTGATGAGTTCAGGGTCAATGTCGATATACTTTGCCACGTCCTGCACGGTCTTATCATGGTCGTTCTGCGTGAACTGATATGCACGGATGAGCGCACGCTCAATGGCAACGTAAGTGTTGGGATTCTCCGCGATCTGTGCGGAGGTCGCTACCTGACGGCAGCACGGCTGGTTGGCAAACTGGTCATATTCGACATCGTAGTAAACGACCTCGTAGCCCTGACTTTTCGCAAGGGACGCATAGGGCGAATAGACCGAGCATGCGTCAATTTCCTCATTGGAAAGACCCGCATACGCATTCGACTGACTGTCGAAATAGACGAGATTCACCTCATCCTCGCCCTCACCGATGGAGATGCCTGCATCGCGCAGGAGCAGCTGCAATTCGAGATCATCCATTGTATTCTTGGCAACGGCAACATTTTTTCCCTTGAGAAGCGTGAAATCCCGGCTGCCTGCATCGTGATCGCGGGCACCGAACCGATGAACGCTGCATCGAGCTTTCCGGATTCCAGACCGGACGCAAGTTCTGTGCCGTTAGCAAGCTGCGTCAAGGTCACATCCAGACCCTCCGCCTTGAAAAAGCCTTCCTCCTTTGCCACGAATGCCAGCAGGTGCGCGGTAGAGTTCAGGTGTCCGATTTCCAGTTTGGTCTTTTCCGGTTCTCCAATCTGAACAGCGGGTGATGCTTCAGTCGAAGCATCGCTTTCTGCTGCGGCAGTCGTGTCCGCGGCAGCAGTTGTATCAGTGAGTACCGTCGTTTCCGCAGGTGCGGCGGAATTGGCACTGCCAGCCGTGCCGCACGCAGTCAGAAGCAATGCGAGGAGCAATGCCGGTACTGTTTTTTGAATCTGTTTTCTCATAAATCCTACGACCTTTCTCTGTTTAGTTCCCGCTGACGGAAGCGGTATAAATATCCTCCAGCAATTGCAGTGCGCCGCGGTAGCCGATGTAGCTGCCGTTGATGACGACTTTCTCCGATGCCGGAGCTGCAATTTCGATCAGCAGTGCATTCTTGCGCTTGGCAACATCACCCTCCCACGTTGAGCCGAGGATGAGGGGAACACTCTGTCCGAATTCCGCCGTATCCAGCGACTGCTCGACCAGATAGCCGTCCTCGATGAATTCCGGTGTGACGGAAACGCCCTCAGAGATGTTCCGGAATTTTTCCTCGATCAGCTCCCGACGGGATTGCGGGGGATTGTCCGTGATGATCTGCTTGACGGGAACCAGTCCCACCTGATCGGCGAGGAATTTGGTATATGCCAGATTGGTTGCTGTATCGCCGACCACCGCAAATCTTGACGGCAGTCCGAACCAGTATTCCGAGAAGAAATCAGCAAAGGAATCCAGAAAGTAGTAATACAGGTCAGCTTCCTCCGCAATGGACTTCTCGGATTTTTTTGGGTCGATCCCCGCGAATGCCACAACTTGCCGAATGAAAGCGGTTGTAGCTTCTTCACCGATGGGAATGACTGGTATGTGCAGATATGGCTGTCCATACTTCTCTTGCAGGTGCTCCGCAATGCCAAGTCCCACCCACGGGGATACGACCAGATTGAACTGTGCCTTCGGGATCTTCTTCCACTCCTTGGCACCGCCGCTCTGCGGTCCGAACAGGACATTCACCTGCAAGCCCGCTGCACGGAGGATGCGGACGAGTTCGAGATAATCGCCGCGCCAGTTCGTATTGAAATATGGCGTTTCAAACCAGAGGTTCACAAGCCCCTGCTTCTTCTCGCCGGTATAATCGCCTACATACTGGTCAATGATCGCCTTGACCACGATCTCATGACCGTCCTGATTGGTGCCCTTGAAGCCGCCGGTTTCCGCTGCAACGACGGGATATCCGGCTTCTCTGTACTTGCGGACGACTGAGCCAACATCATCGCCGACCAGCTCACCGGAGCAGCCTGTCAGGACAACGTAGAGATCGCCTGCGTAGAGTGCCAGCGTGGACTGGATGAGCGCGTCAAGCTTCTTGGCGCCGCCGAATACAATATCATTTTCGCCGACATTCGCACTCGGAATATTGCCGCCGCCTGCCCCGGTCGAACCCTGAAATCCGTTGAGGAAGCTCAGGTGGAAATACTGCTTATACATACAGCCCGGACCGCAGTTTGCGATCGGAACCGCTCCCTTGATGGCTGCTACGGAATACGCGCCGCCGACGGTACACCCGAAATGCGGATGCGTGATGGCGCTGAGTTTCTTGTTTTTGGTCTTTGTCGCTGCCATTACTTGCGTCCCCCTTTCTTCTTGTTCAGATTGACACGTTCGTTCAGAATTTCCGGATTGTGTGCCAACAGGAAGGGATCATCCTGCGCAAGCCACCATTCGTTATAGGGGCTGCGCTTGTGGCGGGACAACACCTGATTGAATTTCTTGCGGCTCAGAATGTCGAGAATGGTTTCACCCGTGCGGATGATGCCGTCATAGCCGACCGGGTAATGCTCATCACCCATCGCAAGAGACGGAATGCCGAGCTTTGCTGCCTCCGGTGCCAGTCCCTGATGGCGGATGATGACGAAATCCGTCTTGACGCGCTTGAACAGGGCATTGAGCTGATAGGGCTGTGTCTTGCTGACCGTGAAATGCTTCACATCGCCGTAGGATTCCACGACCGTTTTGAGCGTGTTGGAATTCTCGTGACCGCCGTCATACACCGGGTCGTGATGGAATACCACCGATCCTTCCACGCCGATGCCAAGTTCCCGCAGAACGGAGATCAGGCTGTGCGCATAGGACGAACCGGTCATGACGAAGCCGTTCACGCCCTTGAGCTTTTCACGGAGTTCTTCCAGCTTCGGGAAAATGCGCTCATGTTCACGCTGGATGTATGCCTCCGTCTCCTCTTCCTTTCCGACGATCCTGCCGATGGCACGTAGCCATGCATCCGTGCCGGCAACGCCGTAGGGCTGGGGCGCGTCGATCTGCGGCACACCGAAATGCTCCTCCAGCGCAGTTGCCATGTACGAACCGAGCGTGTGGCAGAATGTTGCGGTAGCAACGGCTTCGGAAGCCTGTGCCAGTTCATCATAGCTTGCCGTGTCGATCATGTAGTTGACGCGCAGACCGAGAGGCTTCAGGATATCTGTGAAGTAATCCGTACCCCAGAGCGCGATGATGTTGATGAGATCCGGCTGCTTGACGGGATCACGCTTGACGATCTGACGGAGAACGCCGTGCTGTGCAATGTCAAAGCCCGTTGACCAGTGCTTGGAACGAAAGCCCTCGCAGTGGAGCGGAATGACCGGTACGCCGACCTCCGGCTCCATCTCGTCGCAGATGCTGTCAATGTCCTCGCCGATGATCGCAGTCGCACACGCCATCGAGACGAAAACCGCTTTCGGATTGTGGCGCTTGACGACCTCGCGGATGGTGGCACGGAGCTTGTCGCTCGCACCGAATACCATGTCTTTTTCAAGCAGATTTGTATTGTAGATTTGCAGGTTCTGCACCGGCTTGTGGCGCTTCTTCAAGCCCTTTTTGAACGCCAGATTAAAGTGCGCATTGTCCGCAGAACAGCCGATCGGGGAGTGCTGGATCAGGATGCAGTCCGTGAGGTTGCCTGCCTGACATTCCACGATCGCATTGGTACACATCGTCTGTTGGTTCATCGGGGAATTCAGCTCGCAAAGGCGGCACGCCTTGCTCCCGTTCCCGGGACATCCGCTGCCTTTGCGCTGGCTGCGCGAATCGTAATTGGATTGCTCGACAAGCTCCGAAGCACTGCCGTCCCATGCGATGATCGTTCCCAGACGCATCTCACGGTTTTCGCACTCTGTCATATCGAGATTGATGGTCCTTTTGCCCATATTGTGTAGATTCACCCTTCCGTGTATTTCTCTTAGTAATTCGATTGATTTACTATGCTATTAGTATAACACAGAATTCCGGTTTTGTCCAATTGTTCTTTTTGAGAATCGGTTATCAGAAAATCTGATAGCTGAAATTAAAAATATCCCCATGTTCCGATGAAACATGGGGATCATGCTTTATTTTCCGCCGACAGTGGCAGTATAGATCTTTTCCAGCAGTGTCAGCGCCCCGCGGTAGCCGATATAGCTGCGGTTGATGACGACTTCCTCGGTTGCCGGTGTGCCGACCTCCAGAAGCAGCCCCTTTCGTTCGGCTGCTACATCCTTTTCCCAGGACGAACCAAGGATGAGCGGAACACCGGAGCCGAAATCCGTTTCCCGCAGGGACTGCTCGATCAGATAGCCGTCCTCTAAGAAGACAGGGTCTGCCTCCACACCGTCTGTCAGACTGTGGTACAGTTCTGCGATGCGGTCGCGCTGCTTTTCGGGCGGGTTATCCGTAATGATCTGCTTGACAGGAAGCAAACCGACCTGATCGGCAAGGAATTTTGTCAGCGCAATGTTATACGCACTGTCGCCCACCGTGGCAAATTTTGACGGCAGTCCGAACCAGTATTCTGCAAAGAAGTCTGCAAAATGTTCCAGATAATAATAGTACTCATGCGCCTCCTGCGCAATGAAACGTTCTGCCTTCTGCGGGTCGATGCCGGCAAATTCCACGACCTGCCGCAGAAACGCCGAGGTCGCTTCCTCACCGATGGGCAGAACCGGAATATGCAGATAGGGCTGACCGTATTTCTGCTCCAGATGCTTGGCAATATTGATGCCGACCCACGGGGAAACCACAAGATTGAACGCCGCACGCGGAATGCGTTTCCATTCGTCGATACCGCCGCTCTGCGGTCCGAACAGGACATTGACCTCAAATCCGGCACCCTCCAGAATGCGCTTCAATTCGGCGGTATCGCCGCGCCAGAAGGTGTTGAAGTACGGCACCTCTGCCCAGAGATTGATGAGTGTTTTCCGCCGTCTGCCCTTGAAATCGCCGACAAACTGGTCGATGACCGACCTGACCACGATCTCATGACCGCGCAGATTATTGCCCTTGAAGCCTGCCGTGTCTGCAAAGACAATATTGTAACCCTGCCTCCGGTATTCCTTGACGACACTCTCGACATTATCGCCGATCAGCTCGCCGGAACATCCGGTCAGCACAACGAACAGGTCGCCCTTGACGATTTTCAGCGCGGATTTAATCAGCCCGTCCAGCTTCTTCGCACCGCCGAATACTACTTCATTTTCACCGAAATTCACGCTCGGCATATCGCCGCCGGCTGCCACACCGGAGCCCTGGAAGCCGTTGGAGCCGGACATGGCAAAGTACTGCTTGTCCACACATCCGGGGCCGCAGTTGGCGATCGGGACACCGCCCGGAATTGCTGC
>ONEQ01000317.1 GCA_900316885.1 uncultured Eubacteriales bacterium
CAAATGCACAGCATCAACGAAAAGTCCGCTGCAATCCGGCATGGGCATGGTATCACCGTCAGCCACAGTGAGCGTGATGGTCGTACCAAGCTCCACCAGTCCGCCCGCTGTCAGATCCTGCGCAGTCACCGTCATAGCAGGCTGATCGGACGGCATCTTCTGCACTGCATATTGCAGACCAATCGACGTGATCGCCTGACACGCCTTGTCCAGTGACATCCCGGTACAATCCGGTACGGCTGCCGTCTGCCCCTGCGAGTAACGAAGCGTCACGGGGGAACCCTTGCTGACGTTCTCCCCTGCCGGAATACTCTGCTCATAGACATAGTCCTTCGGCTGATCGGAGAATTCCCCAAACAGATTGTAATCCAGACCATAGAGAGCCAGCAGCCACTGTGCATTTTCGCAGAGCACTCCCGTGAAGTCCGGCATCGGGAACGTGTCGCTCATGGCGATGGTCAGCGTCACAGTATCGCCCTCATTTGTCTGGGTTCCCGGTTCGACGCTCTGACCGATGACCGTTCCGGCAGGCTTGTCGGATTTTGCGGTTTCAGCTTCGACCGTTATCCCGTAGTATTCCAGCAGCGATTTTGCCTGTAACGCCGTCATACCGGTACAATCCTCCATGACAAAGTCTTTTGGTGCGCCCTTGGAAACGTAGAGGTGAATCTGATCGCCTGCCGGAAGGCTGCTTCCTGCCGCCGGGTCGGTGCGGATGACATTGCTTGCTTCACATTCCGCACTCGTTTCATAGTAAACAGAATAGGTGAACCCCTCCTGCTCCAGAATCTTCTTCGCATATTCAATATGATAATTGGTGACATCCGGCACTGTCGCGGAAGCAACCGGTTCTTCCATCGTCGGAGCCTGTGTGGTTTCCGTCCGGACTTCCGTTCCGGGCTGGATCGGATTGCGGTTTGTCCGGGCAGTTGACCAGATCCAAGCACCGCTTGCACACACCAGCATCACAGCCGCCGCACATGCCGCATAGCTGCTGATTTGCAGGCGCTTGTTTTTCTGGCGCACAGGCTCTGACCGCTCGATGCCGGGTTCTGCCGGCGTCTGGTTCTGACGCTCGCGGAGCGTTTCCCGCAGGCGATCCTGTGCATCTGCCGGTGCATGTACCTGACGCAATGTTCCTTGCAGCTTCTTTTTCAGATTCATGGACTGTCGCCTCCTAATTGCTTCTTTAATTTGGCTCTTGCACGGCTCAGACGTTTCTCCACAGCCGATTCTGTGCTGTTAGTCATGCGGGCGATCTGCTTCACAGGATACCCCTCGAAATAGAACAGATACACCGCTGTCCGGTACGCTTCCGGAAGCCGCAGAACCGCCCGCAGTACATCGGAATGCTCCTCTCCGGCGCTTTCTGCAAAGCTGTCCAGCTCCGCATCTGCGCGGCGGCTCACCCAGATACTGCGGCGTAGATCGTGCCCGGCATTGATGGCACAGCGCAACAGCCATGCTTTTTCATGCGATGGTGATGCAAAGACTGGGTGCGACTGGTAATACTGCAAAAACACGTCCTGCAAAATATCCTCCGCATCGGCGAAGTTTCCGGTCGCCATCAGTGCAGCGCGGTAAACATCATCCTGATACCGCTGCATGGCGTCAAATACATCTTTCGCTGTTTCTCGTTCCGGCATGAATCCTCCTCCTTTCCAAAGCTGTATAGCAGCTTTCGTCTGTAATACGATCTGCAAGGGTGAAAGCTGACACTTGCTTCGGTTTTTCGTGAAATTCGCCAAATAATGAAGTACGACAAGCATTTCATTCATCAGTGTGCAAGAAACAGGAGCACAGCATTAATAAGCTGCGCTCCTGTTTGTCATGATAGCTCACATTCAGAGTTACTTCTTTTTGACAAGCTCCCGCTTCATGAGGGCAAGGTCAAACACATCAAGCTGTCCGTTTGCGTCAAAATCTCCGGCTTTCCCGTCGGCAAGATGTGTATTGGGAACGGCAAGCAGCCATTTCTGAAATGTTACAACATCAGACACATCAAATGCACCGTCACCGTTTACATCACCCTTGATCTTCTGCGGCTCAACGACCGGCACAGTCCCGGCAACCGCCTCCTGCCACTGCTTGGTGTCCAGATTGTATTTCCAGATGCTCCCGTCTGTTCGCAGAAAATACACATATCCCTGATCCTGCGCCGTATCGTAGGTCGAGCCGATCTCACCCTTGACATGTGTCAGACCGCAGTAGTC
>ONEQ01000158.1 GCA_900316885.1 uncultured Eubacteriales bacterium
CATCGCGCAGGTGCTCCTGCTCCTTGGATTTCTGGAATGCAAAGCCGTAGGGGATCTCCATGAACACTTCATTCAGGCAAGTCAGCGTCGGGTCTGCCTTCATGAAATCCTCCGCGCTCGATCGCGGACAGGTGAAAGCGTCAATGATGCCGCTGCTGACCGCCACTGCCATATCCGGCTGGTTATTGAATTGCAGCACCTTTGCATCCGGGAAACGCTCCAGCAGCTTGACCTCATACAGTCCGCCTGAAATCGCACCGAATGTACTGCCATGTTCGTAGTAATAGGACAGCGGACGTTCCTCGACACTTGCCGCGGCGTCCTCCGAATGCAGGTCAGAGGCTCTTGCCATGAGCATAAAACCGCCGTTATAAACAACATCCGAGAAATTCATCGTTTCCTTGCGTTCCTCGGTAACGGACACACACCCCGCTATCATATCATATTTTTCCGCGGAAACACCTGCCAGACAGGCAGCGATATTTCCCTGCTCAAACCTAATGTCATAACCGTATTTCCGCCCGAAACCAATCATAATTTCCACGGCATAGCCCTGTAATTCGTTGTTTGCAATGTATGTGAACGGAATAATATCGGGAATGACTGCAACCGTTACAGTACCGTTTTCGCCGGTCAGTCCGGTTTTTTCGATCGTCTTTGCGGCATCGTCCGAGCTGAACCATTTTTCCAGCAGAGTATCCGATGTTCCGTTTGCCTTAATTTCGGCAAGGTATTCGTTGAACTCACCCATCAGCTTTGTGGCACGTTCACTCTTGTTAAATGCAAAGTGGTAGTCGTCATCCACAAGTGGTTCCCGGATATAATCAATGCTGCTGTTTTCAACATGGATCATCCGCGCAACCGGCTCATCCTCCAGAAATGCATCAATTTTATTTGCCTGCAAAGCAGTGATCTCGTCGCTCACGCTGTCAAAGTAGAAATACTCTGAATTCGGGAAGGTTTGCAGGACAACAGGTTCAAAGCCGGAGCCGGTTTTGATGCCAAAGCGTTTTCCGTCAAAATCGGTGTAACTGATCTCACGGCTAGAAGTCTGGCTTTCGACCGTATCCGCATCGCTCTGATTGGCGCCATGCAGAACAAGGCACACGGTACCGATCACCAGCGCCAATAGCACGGCAAGTATGATATAATCTGTTTTTCTGAGCTTGGTCAAAAAATCACCCCATTATAAGACAAAATCGCTGACAGCTGCAAGCAGTTCCCGGATATGCTCCTGTGAACGGCGGATGCGCTTTTCGCCAAGCTCGCCGTTCTTCATGTCCGTGATGGCAAGCAGATACAGGAATCGCACCGTTGCCAGCAGACGGATCTTGTCGTTGATCGCGGCAAGCTCTGATGGAGCAGCAGATTCAAAATAGTGGGAAAGGATCGCATTCCAGATCGGCTGTCCGAGGTCATCCGGGATGCCCAGAAAACTGCTGAGATTATCCGGGCAATCCTCACCAAATGCAATATAGGTGACGTACAGCGCCTGCAAATCAAAGATTGGCTGTCCGGTGCAGATTGTTTCCATGTCGATGAGCATCGGCTCGCCGTCCACCAGCATGACGTTTTTCATCTGAAAATCGCCATGAACCATGTGCAGATCGTCCGGCATCGCAGACAGCATAGCACGGAGCTTTTCTGTCTGCCCATCCGTCAGATATTCCCGGATTACATCCAGATACCCGATGAATGTATCCCTTGCCATCGGGATCGTGCCGGCATCCATTTCCGCGCCGTGTACGACCTTGAGGAAATCCACATATTGACGAAGTATCGAGTCAAACTGCTCCGGCTGACGAATCAGCCAGTCATTGAACGAGCTTGCTTTGAGCAGCTCAAAAACAGAACCGTAGCTGTCGCCGACCTTGACGATGTCATACGAAATGGCAGTCGGTACGCCCTTGACAAAGGCACGCTTGGCAAGGCGCTGCTCGTTTTTGATGATGGGAATGCAGTCGGGCGTATTGTAAACCTTGACGATCGTTTCGGGGTCGATGCGGTAAACCGTCCCGTAGAAGCCTTTGCCGATGATCTCGCAGCCGTCAACAGAAACCTCCCGAAAGCGCTTTTCGACGGTGAGAAGCTCTGTAAAGCCGGTCATATCCAGAATATCATATACCTCCGGCGATACATCGAAAATGCGCACCTCACTGCCTGTTTGCTTTCTGACCTTCATCAGCACACGCAGTCCGGCACTGGAGATGTAGTCCAGTCCAGCGGCATCAAATGTACATGGCATTCCCGGTGTGAGCTGTCCCATGATCTTCAGCTCCCATTCCGGCGCATTGTTGGAATCGATTCTGCCTGTCAGTTTTATCATGGTTTCTTGATTCATACTGCATCCTCCTTCACTGCGTTTTCCATAGCATCTGCTAAGATCTGTTCTGCGTTCATTCCGGCAACGTCGAGCATTTCCGCTTTGATGAGCCGTGTTTTCGGAATCCCGAAAATACGCTTGGCAAGTGCATCCATATAACCAAAGCTGAAATCCGGAATGTACTGTCCGCCGGCGGTCGTGACGTAGATCAGCTCGCTTGCCTTGCAAAGTCCGACAGGCAGTCCGGCGCTGTCATAGGTCGTGACAATCCCGATTGCATAGATATTTTCGATGTATACCTTTAATATTGACGGAAACGAACCGTCCCAGAAGGGTGCGGCGATCACGATCTTATCCGCTTCCGCAAATTGCCTTGCATAGCGGAGCATCGGGTCATCATACTGACCTGCGGCAAGGAGCGCATCGCGCTTGTGCAGCATCTCTTCGGTCAATGGTCGGATATCCTCAGACGGCAGATACAGCTCTGTATAGCTGCCCATCTGCTCCAGCACTGCCTTGGCAAGGCGGTTGGTTCTGGATGTACTGCGCACGCAGCAGTTGATGTATAAGATCATGGTCTATCCCTCCTGAAAGACAGTTTCTGATAAAAGCAGTATTATTTGCCCTGCTCCACGCTCTTGATCTCATCCTTAGAGGCGGTCTTCAGCGCATAGGTATCAAATGCCGGCTCATACGGCAGTTTGATCTCGATCTCTGTGATCTTGTCAAAGTAGGCGATACCCTTGTTCATGGACAGGTCGAACACATGACCGCCCAATTTCCGATCCTCGGAAATGAAATGCAGATGCCATCCCGCCGCATTGATGCCGTCCATATAGTCCGGATAGTAAACACAAACAAGCGTGCCGCTGATTTCCTCAAAACAGAAATTCTTCTGCGTCTTGCTCAGGGTCTCCTTCAGGGTGACATGATGTCCGCGATAACCAGAACCCGCCCGCGCTGACACCTTTTTGAAGCTACCGTCAATGCGGACGACATGCATACTGTTCAGACCGAAATCCTCCTCGATCCGCAGGTCAAGGAACTCCTTGAGTTTGTCAATATTGTCAAACTCCCCAAGTTCACAGCGTCTGCACTCCTCGAAACGGGTGACGGCAGAAAAGGGAACACCGGTCGTTCCGGCAGGCTCGCAGATCGCGCCGGTATCATCTGCCTGATAGCAGTGACCGTCCACGACGATCATTTCGCCGCTGACATCCTCAAACGTGCCAAGCCCGATATCGCCGTGCTGCAACAGATCCTCTACAGTGATGACCGATCTGGAATATCCCAGTGCCAGAGCCTGCAAAGTGGATACCTGATACATTTTGACAGTACTTTTCTGATTGTTTTCCATAAACTAACACTCCTTCTGGATGAGTTGGATTGTAAATCCGTATGCACTTAGTATAGCATAGCAAGCGCAACAAATGTGCAACAAATCCGGGTGTTTGTGCCCTGTCAGAATTAACAAAGTTTTTAGAGCAATTTTGTCATTGTACCCAAAAACGTGGCTAAATCCCATGAGTTTGTGAATTTCCGACAAAAAGTGCTTCAAAATTTCATCATGATAACAAAATGAGCCTGCTCATTTCTGAGCAGACTCACTGGCTATATCGTTTCCTACAAGATCTCCTATTTCGCTTATGATTTGATATGCTTTACGAGATTGATCGAAAAGCCGGAAGGCGAGAACAAGACAGCTGATTTTGATGTCGGGGTTTCCGCCAGTTTGTCGCCGTAGAAGTTTTTAAATCCTTTGGCGATCAGCATCTGATAGGCTTCGTCAAAATCATCTACATTGATGCGGATGGATACCAGATCCTGCGGTGCAGGAGAATCAAACTCGGAAATGTCCAGCTTGAATCCGTTTGCATCCTCCATCTGGATCCCTCTGACTTTCATTTCACCGATGTCCACCTTATTATGCTTTTTCTCAAAGCCCAGTTCTTCAAACAGCTTTACAAGGGGTTCTGCGTTCTTGGTAATGATCTGAGGGTTAAAGGTTGTGATTTTCATGGTAATTCCTCCTGATTAAAAATATTTATTTGCTTTATCCGCAGAAAAACTGCGAGGTATTGCCTTTACATTTCCAGCGTATCCAGCTTCGCAGCCAGTTGTGCTGTTTTTTCCAGATAATGATGGATCTTTTTGCGGTCAGGTTCGGAGATCTGTCCGCTTTTACGCAGCTTTCGCACCATACGCGCATAGCACAGAAACGACGCCTTTTCGGTGACTTCCCGGAGTTTGTCCGCATCTTCTGTGCCAAGATAGCGTTTCAGGAACGCATGGAAAAACTGCACTGCCGTTTCATACGAAAAGCCCATGAATTTTTCGACAACTGCCGGGTCATCCTCGCCCAGAACGACATAGAAATAATACAGATCGCTGATCTCCGCGATGGGGTGTCCCGTGGAAAGCCTGTCCATGTCGATCAGCAGCGGCTCGCCATTTTGCAGGAATACATTATTCGTATGGAAATCACCGTGAACCAGATGGTCGGACGGCGGCAGCGTGTCGATCAGGTCTAAACAACGCTTTGCAAGCGATTCGTCCTCGTAGGCAATGCCGCTGCGGATATATGTCCGCAAGCGGTCACAAACGTCCGGAAATCCGTCCTGTTCGGTCACTTCAATGTCATGGATGCTGTGCGCAAGGTTTGCCATCATACCCGCATAGGTTTCCACCTGTCCGGGCGATCTGGCGATACATTGCGAAAATGTATCCGATTCCACCAGCTCGTACATCGCGCCGTACCGGCTGCCAACCGACACAATACCAAAGGAAATCGCCGTCGGGATACCCAGAATGAACGCCCTCCGGCTCAGTGCGATCTCCTGCTCCACATCATGATAGGTGTTGTTCTGGTTGTAGACCTTGATGACCAGCTCATCATCGTAGCGGTACACATCGCCCTTTGCCCCGTGCCCGATCTGTCTGCACCCGTCCACAGAGACTTCGCGGTATTTCTTGTATTTTGCTTTCTCCGAATCAAAGGTACCGGGCCAGATGGAATTGATGTGCTTGATAAGCTCCTTGAATGCGCCGGTTTTGTTGAGCGATAGCTCCACGGTTTCAGCAATCGTCTTGTAGTACCACCGATGCATTTCCGGGTCTTTCTGGTGCAGCGTCTGCCACATGGCTTCACCACGTTCGGAGTAAACGCCCGCGAGAGACCGGATATTGGCAAGCTTATCCGCGAGCCAGAGCATTTTCACGCCGATGTCCGTGCTGTTCTTCACGCAAGCCAAAGCATTTTCACGCCGATGTCCGTGCTGTTCTTCAGAACCAGCAGTGACTCTTCCTTGCGGCGTTTCCATGTCGCAGCGGGATCTTCGTCCGGATATTTCGGCTCTGATTCAGATGATACCAACAGCGCCACACGCTTGCCGAAGCGCTTTTCGATCTCCTCCAGAGTGCCGTCCGTATCCTCCACAACATCATGCAGGATGCCAGCAGTGATGATCTCGGCATCGTCCGTCATGGTGGACAGGATCTGCGCTACCTCCATCGGATGCAGAATGTACGGGATGCCGTTGAATTTACGCACCTTGCCCTGATGCAGCACGGTCGCGTAAATTATGGCTTCCTCCAGCATATTCATCATAACAGTTGTTCCTTTCCGTTTACAGCAGTTTCACACTCAGCATCGTCAGATCATCGAACTGCGGGGCATCGCCGACAAATGCATCGACTGCATTCTTCATATTGGCAAGCAGTGTTTTCGGGTCTGTCTGCGGTTCTGCGTTGAGTGCTTCCAGCATCCGTTCTGTACCGAACAATTCATTCTTTGCATTGGTCGCCTCCGCCACGCCGTCAGTATACAGGAACAATGTGCCGCCCTTTTCGAGCTGGAATTCGTACTCCTTGTAGCGAACACCCTCCATGCCGCCGATGACAAAGCCGTGCTTATCCTTGAGCAGTTCAAATTCGCCGTTTGCTTTTTTGAGGATGGGATACTCATGGCCGGCATTTGCCGCCTTGACCTTGCCGGTCGAAAGCTCCAGCACGCCGAACCAGACCGTCACGAACATTTCCTCCTTGTTATTCAGACAGATCTGTGCATTGACCTGCTCCAGCACCTTGGCGGGGCTGCCGCCCATCATGGCGAAATTGTTCACAAGAATCTTGGACATCATCATGAACAGCGCGGCGGGAACACCCTTGCCGGAAACGTCCGCCATGACCATGCCCAGATGATCGTCGTCGATCATAAAGAAATCATAGAAGTCGCCGCCGACCTCCTTGGCGGGTGTCATCGTGGCGTAGATGTCAAACTCCTCGCGCTCCGGGAATGCCGGGAAAATATTCGGCAGCATATCCGCCTGGATTCTCGTTGCAAGCTCCAGTTCTGCGCCGATTCGTTCCTTTTCAGCAGTGATTTTCGTGATCTGCGAAATGTACTCCAATGTGCGTTTGGAAAGCGTTGCAAACGACTCCGCCAGCACCTCGATCTCATCCTTGGTACGGTAGGTGTCCTCCATCTCAAATGCCAGATCACTGCCGCTGATCTCCCCGATGCGCTGGGTCATGCGCTCGACCGGCTTGACGATCTTGTTTGCCAGCATGAGTGCAGAGCCGGAGGAAAGCACCAGAAGGACCACCGTGATGAACAGCAGCGAACGCTGCGAACGCTCCGCACTGGAACGGTATTCCTCCTGCGCTTCGGCGTTGATCTTCTCGTAGTCGGCGATCAGGGATTTCGTCGGCGTATCCGTCAGTTCCTTATCAACAGCGGAAACGACGCTCCACCCGACCGTATCCAGCAGCGAACCGCACACATAATAGGTCTTGCCGTACAGTGTCAGTGTTGTCAGGTTGTCAGCCCGGTGTTTCCCTGCAATGCCTTGGTCACAAAGGCTGCAAGCTCCTGATTGGCGTTTTCGCGGAGATCCATCGCAGTATCGGATGTCGAGGTCTTGAACGTTCCCTCATCATTCGAGGAGAAGATCAGCTCGCCGTCCTGATTGACGATGCAGACAATGACGCCGGATTCCGTCGAATCGTTGACAAATTCAGCGATCTGGTACAGGAAAATGTCCGCACCGACCACAGCCACGAGCTTGCCGTTTGCGTAGACAGGTGCCGCGCATACCAGTCCCGGAATATCCGTGCTGGCATCCAGCTCGATGCCGGTAAAATAGATATCTTCTGCTTCGACAGCACCAACATACCACGGGCGCTGCCTTGTTTCAAACGTGGCAACTTTGCCGTCCTCATCGAAATACGCGCCTGCACGGTCATCCACGAAGATGATATTGCCGTCCACCGTTGCGATAAAGCAGGAAGTTGCGATAAAGCAGGAATTGATGACCTCCGAATTCTGAAACAGCGAGAGCATCAGCTCGCCCATGTTGGCGGCAAGCCCTAAATTCGGGTCATCCGCCGGGTCGATCCCGGCTTCATGCTGCAATTGTACGGACGGGATGCCGTCGTTTTTCTTCATCGGCGGGTAGACCGGCTTGTCCGAGAATTCGTCCGGATGCGTGTACAGATAGGTTGCATACTCCTGCAATGTCTTCACATTCCCGCGTGCCTCTGCGAACATACCGTCAGCGATCATTGCTTCCATGATATTATTGCGCATCATGGAGTTGTTCAGCATATACTGCATCGTTTGCCCGCTGATGGACGTCATGGATTCCCTCTGCTTGACTGCGGATTCCTGTACGACTTTGGTGAGATCTGCCGATAAATACAGGGATGCTGCCACAAACACACCGACGATCAGCAGGATCACGATCAGCACCAGATTCAGGATTTTCTGCTGCAATCCGCCGAGTGTCAGTCCGAATTTTTTGATCATCCGATCACCACAGCACCAGATTCAGGATTTTCTGCTGCAATCCGCCGAGTGTCAGTCCGAATTTTTTGATCATCCGATCACCAATCCTTTCTTGATGGTCAGAATATTATGTCCGTCGAGATACGCATATTTCACATCGTCCATGCTCTTTTTGACCATGAAGATGCCAAGCCCTCCGATCTGCCGTTCCTCTGCGGAAAGTGTCACATCCGGGTCAGCCTTAGCCAGCGGGTCGTAGGGGATGCCCTTGTCAATGAATGTGATGTCCACCGAAGGCGGATCACCCATCACCTCAACACGC
>ONEQ01000189.1 GCA_900316885.1 uncultured Eubacteriales bacterium
CTGCCGGATTTCGTGACCGCGGACGATTTTGAATGGGCGGTTGAAGAAGCAGAGAGAAAAAAGAAAGCAGACTTTTCAAAGGCAGAGTTTCTGACTGTTCACGAGGGGCTGTGCGTACAGTGCATGCACATCGGGCCTTATGATGAAGAGCCCGCCACCGTATCCATGATGCATGCGTTCATGGAAGAGCAGGGGTATGCTTTGGACATCACGGCTCAGCGCCTGCACCATGAGATCTATCTCAGCGATGCCAGAAAAACGGCGCCCGATAAGCTGAAAACCGTGATACGGCATCCGATTAAGAAAAAACAGACTGTCGACTGCGCCGAGGCAGATTGAAGTCAGGAGGGATAACCCGTGGTTTTTGAGGAGAAGAGATGCAAACTGAAAGACGGCCGGGAAGCGCTTTTCCGCAGCCCCTGCGAGGATGACGCAGAGGAAATGCTGCGCTTCATCATCCGAGCATCCGGGGAGACGGATTACCTGATGAAGTTCCCGGAGGAGTATGCCGACTTTACGCTGGAACAGGAAAAGGGTTTTATTCGCGACGCCTGCAACGATCCGGACAGAATGATGATCCTCTGCGAAGTATACGGGAAGCTGGCCGGAAACTGCCTGATCTCCTTCTGCACCGGCAGGAAAGACCGTCACAGAGCTTCCGTTGCCATTGCGCTTATGCAGGAGTTCTGGGGTCTCGGGATCGGGACGAAAATGTTTGAAGAACTGTTCCGCACAGCCGAAGACCGTGGCGGCGTTCGTCAGATCGAACTGGATTTTGTTGAGGGCAATGCCCGGGCCAGGGGCCTGTATGAGAAAATGGGCTTTCGCATTACAGGGGTAAAGCCGGATGCCATACGGATGAAAGACGGCACTTTTGTGAACGAGTATATGATGATCAAACGGCTGTAAGTGGAAAGGAGTGAAAACATATGAGATTAGACGGTTTTGGGCTGCTGGTCAGCGACATGGGCACCATGATCCGCTTTTACCGGGATGTCCTCGGCTTCGAGATCAGGGAGGCGGAAGACAGCTCCAATGTGTATCTCGTAAAAGACGGAACGCTGTTCCTGCTGTACGGCAGAAAAGACTTTGAAAAGATGACCGGCCACAGGTATGAGTATATCAGGGGCTTGAACGGGCATTTTGAAATCGCCCTCTATGTTGACAGCTTTGAAGAAGTGGATACCGCGTTCAGGAAGGCCGTGGAAAACGGCGCCCAGCCGGTGCTGGAACCCACGACAGAACCCTGGGGGCAGAGGACCTGCTACATCGCCGACCCGGAAGGCAATCTGATCGAAATCGGGTCATGGGACAAGCCGTACGAAGAGAAAGACAGATAATGCATACGCGGCAGCGGGAAGGCGTTTCTCCTTTGTGAGAAGCGCCTTCCCGCTGTATAGGGAGCATGCGTCCGAATCTCAGGCTCCCGATGTCGGTTTATCCGAAAATCTGTCCCGGCAGTTTCAGCTTTTCCTTCGCGGGGAAGCCTTTGTCGAATTCCTCGACATCGGCATCGTCCACATAATAGCCCTGCGGCGTCTGATAGACGCCCGTGACGTCATCCAGGTACCCCGGGATCAGCTCTTTGCAGAGGAAGAAGGACGAATCCGCGTCTTCCGGCAGATCGTGATACCGGATTCCAAACCTGCTGGCATAATCGAAGCCGCTTTTGCCGTAAAAGCCAATATCTCCCTCGAACAGTACCGCGCCGAAGCCCATTTCTGCTGCCTGCTTCAGCGAGTAGTCGAGAAGGATTTTGCCGTAGCCCTGACGCTTGAGCGCCGGGGTGATGCAGATCGGACCCATGGTCAGCACGTCGATCGTTCTGCCGTCGTCGGCTTCGATGACAGTGCGCATGAACATGTTCTGCCCGATCAGGCAGCCGTCCTGTTCCATCACAAAGTCGAGCTCCTGCACAAAGGCGGGATCATCGCGGAGCACATGCATCACATAATGTTCGCTGCATCCGGGACGGTATACGTTCCAGAAGCTTTCGCGGATGAGAAATTCTACGGCTCTGTGGTCTGCGTTTGTTTCCTTGCGGATGCGATAGTCATTTGTATTCATTGTTTTTCCTCCTGAAAATTGTTGACTGCAATTGCCTGCGGCGGGAGGTTTGTGCGATTGTCTGCAAACCTCCCGGTCAGCCTACAATCTCCAGTGCGTTGTACTTGTTCAAACAGAACGCTCCTAAAAATAATTTATCACATGCCCTGCGGCATTATGACCGATTAAACGTTGATCTCTGCCTTGTCGTCAGAAACGCCGTTGGCATCAAGGACAGGCTTCACGCAGTTTGCGATGAATTCCTCGACCTGCTGCGGGCATCTGCCGATGAAGTTCTCCGGTGCCATGATGGCATCCATTTCCTCCTTGGTAATCTTGAACATGTCCGGCTCGGCGAGGATCAGCTCGCAGAGATTATTGTCAAGACCTTCCTGCTTGACACGCTTGCCGGCTTCCATGGACAGCTCACGGATGCGCTCATGAAGCTCCTGACGGTTGCCGCCCTTCTTCACGGCATCCATCATGATGTTCTCGGTTGCCATGAACGGCAGCTCTGCCATCACGCGGCGGGTGATGATCTTGTCGTATACGACAAATCCGTTCTCCGGGTCGGTGACGTTCAGCATGATGTTGAGAATCGCATCCACGCCGAGGAATGCCTCTGCCACAGAGATTCTCTTGTTTGCGGAATCATCGAGGGTTCTCTCGAACCACTGGGTGCCGGCGGTGAATGCGGGATTGAGCACGTCGCACATCACATAACGGGCAAGGGAGGTGATGCGCTCGTCACGCATCGGGTTGCGCTTGTAAGCCATTGCCGAGGAACCGATCTGGCTCTTCTCAAACGGCTCCTCCATCTCCTTGAAGCTCTGCATCAGACGGATGTCGTTGGAGAACTTCATTGCCGACTGTGCAATGCCGGCGAGAACGGAGCATACCTGATAGTCCACCTTGCGGGAGTAGGTCTGACCGGAAACCGGAACAACGGCATCAAAGCCCATCTCCTTGGCGATCTTCTCCTCCAGTGCCTTGACCTTGGCGGTATCGCCCTCGAACAGCTCCATGAAGGATGCCTGTGTGCCGGTGGTACCCTTGGAGCCGAGGAGCTTCAGGGACTTGATGCGGAAGTCAAGATCCTCGAGATCCATCAGCAGCTCATTGCACCAGAGCGTCGCACGCTTGCCGATGGTGGTGAGCTGTGCGGGCTGGAGGTGGGTATAGGCGAGGCAGGGGAGTGCCTTGTACTTGTCGGCAAAGGCAGCGAGCTGGGAAATGACCTTGACCAGCTTTCTCTTGACAACATACAGCGCATCACGCATGATGATAACATCGGTGTTGTCACCGACATAGCAGGAGGTCGCGCCGAGGTGGATGATGCCCTTGGCATTCGGGCAGACATCGCCGTAGGTGTGGACGTGCGCCATGACATCATGGCGGAACTGCTTCTCATAGGCAGCAGCCACGTCGTAGTCGATATCCTCGATGTGAGAAGCCAGCTCATCGACCTGTGCCTGGGTTACCTCCAGACCGAGCTCCATCTCGGCACGTGCGAGAGCAACCCACAGCTTGCGCCATGTGGTGAATTTCTTGTCAGCGGAGAACAGGTACTGCATCTCCTTGCTGGCATATCGGGTACAGAACGGGCTTTCATAGCTCTGATTTGACATGATACATTCCTCCGGTTAATCAAATGTCCGCGGCTCCCACATGAGGATCGGATAGAGGTCGTCATAGGGCTGAACCACATCCGGGTGCGCCGCAGCGTAGGTAAAAATGGTTTCGGCAAGCTCCTCCTTGAGAAAATTGAGCAGCGTACCGACAGGCTGCTGTGCCATGGCTTCGCAGATCGGGGCAATGGTGATGGCACGCCGTCCGGAGAGCTCCATGATTCGGAACGGCCAGATCTGGCAGTCGAATGGCTTGCCCGTGCCGAGGATGCAGCCCCTGGCAGGATCAAGCAGGGGACAGGTGAACAGGTCATTCTCGTCGAGCTCACGCACGCGGAAGATGTAGGATTCCTTCCCCTTCGACACGAATTCCGCATCGGGGAGGAGCTTCAGGATCTTCTCGCGCATTTCTGCATTGATGACAGGTGTTTCCCAGACATCATAGCGGTCGAAAATGCAGCAGAGACGGCACTGCGCACAGGTCTCCCGGCTGAGGAGCTTGGTCAGCATGGGCATCCCTCCGTTTTTACCAAGATACTTCTATTGTAGCATAATTATCCGGGGATGTCAAGGTTTGCCCCCGAACAAAACCGGGCAGCATTTACTGCTTTCGGGCAATCCTGTACTCGTCACCGTCACGGTAGTACGGGCATTTCTGATAGTGCCCTGCCAGCAGGCGGGCATATTCGTCCTCGTCGATATTTGCTTCGCAGACGTATTCGTCCCATTCCTCATCATAGGCATAGTAGGCGCAGGTCTCGCAGTCCATTTGGTTCACCTCTCATCAGCAGGATGATACCATTATAGCACAGAAGAAATTGTTTTGCAATAGGTCACAAAGATAGAAGGGTGATTTTCGTGCAACTTTTTGTGGCAGGATTCACAAAAAGTACTTGAAAAATAAGACGATTTCTGCTATAATAAAAATTAGAGTGCTGTAACAAGGCAAAAATACGGAAAATGATGATACGGATTACAGATCCAATTGATAGATAGACTCTGTTCTGGACAGGGGGGAGGAACAGCATGTTTACATGGAATTTTCAATATATCTCAAAAAACAGGCTTGCAGAAGCATT
>ONEQ01000292.1 GCA_900316885.1 uncultured Eubacteriales bacterium
GCGGTATCTCCTTCATCTACGGTTCACAGAGTGTGGAGGACGAGGCCGCGATGGTACGCCGCGCCAAAAGTTATAAAGCCGGTTTTGTTCAGAGCGACTCGAACCTCCACCCCGACAATACGCTGCAGGATGTGCTGGAACTCAAGGAGAAGACCGGACATTCCACTGTAGCCATTACCGAGGACGGCACTGCGGAAGGAAAACTCGTCGGCGTTGTCACAAGCCGGGATTACCGCGTGAGCCGCATGGATCCTGATACCCCGGTTTCCTCGTTCATGACACCGTTTAACAAGCTTGTCTGGGCACGTGAGGGAACAACGCTCAAAGAAGCAAACGACATCATCTGGGAACACAAGCTCAACTCCCTCCCCATCCTGTCTGAGGACGGACGTCTGTGCAGCTTCGTCTTCCGGAAGGACTATGAGAGCCATAAGCAGAACCCCAATGAACTGCTGGATGCGGACAAACGCTATGTCGTCGGTGCAGGCATCAACACACGCGACTATGAGGAGCGTGTTCCTGCCCTGCTTGAAGCCGGTGCAGATGTGCTGTGCATTGACTCCTCCGAGGGGCACAACGACTGGCAGCGGTTCACACTCGGCTGGATCCGCGAGCACTACGGTGATGCAGTCAAGGTTGGTGCAGGCAATGTTGTAGACGCTGCAGGTTTCCGCTTCCTTGCAGAATGCGGCGCTGACTTTGTTAAAGTCGGAATCGGAGGCGGTTCCATCTGCATCACACGGGAAACGAAGGGTATCGGCCGCGGCCAGGCAACGGCAGTCATAGAGGTGTGCGAAGAGCGGGACAGATACTTTAAAGAAACTGGCATCTATATCCCCGTCTGTTCCGACGGTGGCATCGTCTACGATCACCATATTACGCTTGCTCTCGCCATGGGTGCCGACTTCGTGATGCTTGGGCGTTATTTCGCCCGTTTTGACGAGAGCCCGACCAACAAGGTGAACATCGGAGGCACCTATTATAAGGAATACTGGGGTGAGGGTTCCGCACGTGCCCGCAACTGGCAGCGCTATGACATGGGCGGTGACAAAAAACTCAGTTTTGAGGAGGGCGTAGACTCCTACGTTCCCTATGCGGGCTCACTGAAATACAATGTCGCGCTCACACTCAGCAAAGTGCGCCATGCCATGTGCAACTGCGGCGCGATGAGCATCCCGGAACTTCAGGAAAAAGCAGTTCTTACACTTGTATCCTCCACATCCATCATTGAAGGCGGTGCACACGATGTCATTCAGAAGGACACCTCGCCGGTCATCAAGTAAAAGGAGTGCGATATGAAGAAAATCGGCATCGTTATGGGCAGCGACAGTGATCTGCCCGTCATAGAAAAGGCGGTTAAGATCCTGCGCGAGTTGAACATTCCGTTTGAGGCCCATGTCTTTTCCGCTCACCGCACACCTGAGAAGGCACGGGAATTTGCTCTGCATGCGCGTGAAAACGGATTCGGCGTGATTATTGCTGCTGCGGGCATGGCGGCGCATCTGGCAGGTGCGATCGCAGCGAACACTACACTGCCGGTCATCGGCATTCCCTGCAAAGGACCTGCACTCGACGGGCTGGATGCACTTTTGTCCACGGTGCAGATGCCTTCCGGTATCCCCGTGGCGACCGTAGGTGTGAATAATGGAGCAAATGCTGCCCTGCGCCCTCCTGCAGCAGAAGCGCCAGCGCGACAGTGATGCCGTCCTTGAGAAGGACGCTGGCATCGCTGAAAGAATTTAAGAACCCCTAATTTTTATAAAGGAGAAGAACTCATGGAAAAAAAGCTCGTTTACACCGGAAAGACCAAAAATGTGTATGCTCTCGACAATGGCAACTATCTGCTCAAATTCAAAGATGACTGCACCGGCAAGGACGGGGTGTTTGACCCCGGTGAAAACTCTGTAGGCCTTACCATTGAGGGCGTTGGCGATGTGAACCTGCGCATGTCGATCTACTTTTTCGAAAAGATCAATGCTGCGGGTATCCGCACGCATTTCCTGAGCGCAGATCTGAAGGAGACTACGATGGAAGTTCTGCCTGCCAAGGTCTTTGGCCACGGGCTTGAAGTGATCTGCCGTTACAAAGCCGTCGGGTCTTTCCTGCGCCGCTACGGCGAATATATCGAGGAAGGCGCGGATCTGCCTGCTTATGTGGAAATGACCTTCAAAAATGACGAAAAGGGCGATCCCCTTGTCACAAAGGACGGACTCATCGTACTCGGTGTTATGACCGATGAGCAGTATGACGAGATCAAGGATATGACCCAGAAGATCACCCGGATTGTTGCTGATGAAATGGCAGCGCGCGGCCTTGTACTCTACGACATCAAGTTTGAGTATGGCTATGATTCAGAGGGAAAGGTTATGCTTATTGACGAGATTGCCTCTGGCAATATGCGTGTTTACAAAGACGGCAGCTACATCGATCCTATGACCCTCTCCGGGCTCTTCTTCGCATAATGGGAGGTTTTTTCGGCGCGGTTTCACACCGCGACATTGTGCTGGATGTGTTTTTCGGCACAGATTATCACAGCCATCTCGGAACCCGGAGTGCGGGAATGGCTGTGCTGGACAAAGACGGCAGCTGCACCCGAGAAATCCACTCCATCGCCAATACCCCCTTCCGCACCCGCTTTGAGAAAGATCTTCCGGACTTCGCCGGAAACGTCGGGATCGGGTGTATCAGCGACACGGATCCTCAGCCTCTTCTGGTTCGCTCCCATCTCGGACTTTATGCGATTATTACCGTAGGGCAAATCAACAATGCCGAGGATCTCGTGAACAAATATTTTTCCGACCATGGGCACCAGTTTATGGCAATGGGGTCGGGGCGCGTCAATACCACGGAGCTCGTTGCCGCGCTGATCAACGAATGTGAGAGTCTGACAGAAGGGATCCTCCATGCACAGGATGTTATTGACGGCTCACTTTCCGTGCTTCTCATGTGCGGTGACGGTTCGCTTATCGCCGGTCGGGACCGGTTTGGCCGTTTGCCGGTGCTGCTTGGAAAAGATGCAGACGGCTACTGCGTTTCCTTTGAATCCTTTGCCTATACAAAGCTCAACTATCAGACTGTTTATGAGCTTGGGCCGGCAGAGATCCTGCGCATCACAGCTGACGGCTGGGAGGTGCTTTCCCCCGCCGGAAAGGACATGAAGATCTGTGCGTTTCTATGGACTTACTATGGCTACCCGAACTCCAACTACGAAGGCGTGAATGTTGAGATCATGCGTATGCGGAACGGGGAGATCATGGCGCGGGACGAAGTGGCGCGCGGCAGCCTGCCGAAAGTGGACTATGTTGCCGGCGTACCCGATTCCGGCGTTCCTCACGCGATCGGCTATGCCAACCGCAGCGGAAAGCCTTTTGCCCGCCCGTTCGTCAAGTACACACCCACCTGGCCACGCTCTTTCATGCCGGCGCAACAATCTATACGTGATCAGGTTGCCAAGATGAAGCAGATTCCTGTCCCAGAGCTGATAGAAGGAAAAAAGCTCCTGTTTGTAGACGATTCGATCGTCCGCGGGACACAGCTGCAGAGCACCGTTGAGTTCCTCTATGAATCCGGTGCGGCAGAGGTTCATATGCGTTCCGCCTGCCCGCCGATCATGTATGCCTGCAAATATCTCAATTTTTCCCGCAATAACTCCGATATGGATCTTCTTGCCCGCCGAATCATCCGCGAGCTGGAAGGAGAAGAGGGAGAGGCACATCTCAGCGAGTATGCCGATTCCTCTACCGAACGGGGACAATGTCTGCTGCACACCATCTGTGAGAAGCTCGGCTTTGATTCTCTCGGCTACCAGTCGCTTGACAGCCTTCTGGAGGCTATCGGAATCGATCGAGACAAGATCTGCACGTACTGCTGGAACGGAAAGGAATAGCCCATGGAACATTCACATTCTGCATCTTATGCAGCAGCCGGAGTCAATATCGAAGCCGGATATGAAGGAGTGCGCCTGATGAGGCAGCATGTTGAACGGACTTTTATTCCGGGCGTGGTGTCAGAAATAGGCGGCTTCGGAGGCCTTTTCCACCTGGACCTCAAAGGGATCGAGGATCCTTATCTGGTGAGCGGCACGGATGGCGTCGGCACCAAGCTCAAAATGGCATTTCTGATGGACAAGCATGACACCGTCGGCATCGACTGCGTGGCCATGTGCG
>ONEQ01000181.1 GCA_900316885.1 uncultured Eubacteriales bacterium
TATATCTGCATGAGGACACAAGATACGGATACTCCCTTGACCGCAAATATGAATGGTGTGAAACTACGATCACCACATTTCTGACAAAGCCGGAATATTGCGGAGATACGATCAATTTCCGCTTGCACCGCATTTCGTATAAGAACAAGAAAATGGTGAAAACGCCGGAAGAACAGAGAATGATTTTTAAGGATACACACCCTGCGATCATTGACCGTGACACATTTGCAAAGGCACAGGAAATCTACGCCCGCCGTTATCACCGGCAGAATATGATTGCCGAGCCGACGATGTTCAGCGGACTGGTTTTCTGTCTGGACTGCAAGGGCAGAACGCACGTGAAACGCTGTCGGACACGCCCTGTATCCAGTACCGGCTATGAATGTGCCAACTACCATAAGCGTATCAACGGAGGCTGTTTTTACCATTATATCAGCCAGAAAGAGCTGACTGTCCATGTAACACATCAGTTTGAATTGCTGTTTGACATGGCGAAACACCACGAGAGCAAATTCAAGGAAATGGTCAGCAAAAAGCTCTCCGAAAGCTCGTCTGTCTCCGTAAGGGAGATCAAAGCGGAAATCGAAACTGCCAATGCCCGAATCTTGGAAATTGACAGGTATATCCAAAGCCTGTTTGAATCCAAAATGCGGTGCGAGATTGACGGTGATGTGTTCGGCAGCCTCTCCAAAACCTATTCCGATGAGAAATCAGCATTGAAGAAGCGTGTCACAGACCTGATTGTAGCGGAGGCAAAAGCAAAGGAATCGGCACAGGATGTCCGCCGTTTTTACAATGCTCTCGCAAAATATGACAGCTTTGACGGTCTGAACGCTGAAATCCTGCATGATCTCATTGACCGCATTGAAATCGGCTCTTTGACTGTGAAAGAACGAAAAGAAGGAAAAGTGCGTAAAATCGTCATTTATTACATCGGTATCGGGGCTTTGGAGATGGGATAAAAAGTGTTCCCTATCCTCATTACAAGTGTTTGCTATATTTGGGACATAAATCGATTCTCTCTTGACAAATATTCCTGAATGTGTTATGCTGTAAGCATATTATAACTGCTGCTGAAGGATGCATGGATTGAAAGCGGAGAGTCTTACCGTCAGATGCGTCGCAGCTCAGTACCATTATGATACCAAGAATTCTTACGGGAAAAGGAAGAGATCATTTATGAACACGAAGAAAGCGCTGACCGGACTCCTTGTGCTGCTGCTCTGTGCCTCCATGCTTGGCGGCTGCGGCAACAAGAACGGCACACCTGCTGCCCCGGAAGCGGCTCCCGCTGCCGATGCAAGGAATTCGGGTGTTGCGGGGGAAGAGACTGCCGACGGCTACAGGTTCCTTGTCACGGATGGGAATGGCAATCCTGTTCCCGGCGTTTCCGTGCAGTTATGCTCAGATACGGAATGTAAGCTCTGCACAACCGGCGCAGACGGTATTGCTGCCTTTGATGACCCGGAGGGCAAGTATACCGCACATATTCTCAAGGTTCCGGACGGCTTTGCCAGCGATAATACCGAATACGAAGTGCCGGAGAAATTCAGTACAGTGACCATTGTCCTCCAGTCTGACGGTTCCGGCAGCAGTGACGGTGTCTCTGCCGGTCAGCCTGCCAATCTGCTCACCGAATCGGATCACCCGGAGGTTGGCATCAGCATGGACTTCCCGTATGCGGACAAGAAAGGCAGCTTTGCAATCAGCGCAGTTTCCTTGGCAGTCAGCGGTGCCACAGTGGGTATATTTCTGTATTATTATTTGCCTCTTGAACCGGAAAAATACCCGGAATATGCAGATTACATGACAAATGCATCTGCTGCAGAGGAAAACGGCGGGGAAATCCCGGAAGCACCGGAAACCCGCTATGAAAATGATGAAATGATCAGCCCGTTGTTTACTGTATGCGCACTGACCGGAGATTACGGCGATGATGCCATGAGTCTGATTTCCGATATGTTTGACGGCGAAGATTATGAAAAAACGCATACGCTGCGGAAACTTGACACCAAGGGAGATACCGATTTCTTCCTGATTGAAGGGAAAGCAGAAGAAACTCCGAAGCTGAAGGAAACAATGGCAGATTTCTATGATGAATACCAGGAAATTCTGGCAGATCCGGACACCTTCCTTAGCGCACTGACCTTCTCCGAGCCTGAAATTACGGAAGAAAAGAAGTTTCGGATCCCGGATACCCCCTTCCTGTTTGAAACCACCGATCTGGACGGCAATCCTGTGAAATTGGAAGACATTTTCAAGGATCACAAGGTTACAGTGGTCAACCTATGGGCAACATGGTGTCCTCCCTGCAGGGGCGAGCTGCCGGAGCTTGCCGAGTATGCCAAGGAATGGGAAAAGCTGGACTGTCAGCTGATCGGCATCTGCCATGACGGTTATGAAGAGGCGAAGGAAGCCAAGGAAATCTTGAAGCAAAATGGATGCGAATACCTGAACCTCGTGTATACGGATGAAATGGAAGCTATGCTGGAAACCGGTTCTTTCCCCTCTACCTTCTTCTTTGACAGCAAGGGCAACATGATTGCCGCACCGATTGCAGGCGCTCTTGTCAACCGGTATCCGAAGGTGCTGGAAAAATGCCTTGCCGATATGGAGCAGTGATGACTATGAAGAAGGGAACACTTCTGATGCTTGTGCAGTCTGTTCTGTGCGTGTTGTATGTGATGTTTCTGTCGGTATCTGTGGTGCGTCTTTTTCAGGAGGGATGTGCTTACAGGCTTGACGGACATCCCTCCGAATGGATTTACACCCGCGAAAAAGCCGGAAAGCTGCTGCTGACCAGTCTGCCGCTGTTTTTGCTGTCCGCAGGTACGACCGTGGCTTCTGTCATGCTGGGTGTGCAGTCTCAAAACAAACCTGCCAAAGACGCGGAGCTGATCCGCGATCTGACCGTCAGCCGCGTCAAAACGCCGTCTTCCGAAATGCAGGCAGAACGTGCGAAGCGGAAAAAGCTGCATTTCGGCGGCTGGTGCGGCTTTGCGGTATGTCTGATGCTCCGGGACAGGAGTCTGGAACGGGAGACAGCTCTTGCCAAAAGCTGCGAAAAAGGGAATCCAGCCACAAATGCGGCAGCTTCCTCCAAATCGGTTCTGATCGCACGGGCGGTCGTGCTGGCGGCAGCCATTGTTTTCATCCTGCTGGGCATTTTCAACGGCAGCATGAAGGATGTGTTGTATAAAGCCATCAATATTTGTACGGAGTGTATCGGACTTGGATAACAAAGAAAACCAGACAGCATGGCAGAAGCTGCGTCCCACCAAACGGCGGCTGGTTCAGCTGTATGCCGCTCTGCTCTACAATGCCCACCTGCGCGGCTTCCTTGACGGGACAATTTACACCGGTCATGCCAAAGCTGCCTGTGTTCCCGGCTTCAACTGCTATTCCTGCCCGGCAGCAGCCGGCGCCTGCCCGCTTGGCGCGTTACAGAATGCGCTTGCTGCCTCCGGCAGCCGTACGGGCTTCTATGTGTTCGGTATCCTGATGCTGTATGGTCTGATGCTGGGACGTACTATCTGCGGCTGGCTCTGTCCGTTTGGGCTGATCCAGGAGCTGCTGCACAGGATTCCCACGCCGAAGATCCCCAAAAACCGCATCACACGAGTGCTTTCGTATCTGAAATATATCATACTTGCCGTGTTTGCGGGTGCTGTCCCTCTATGGTACGGGTTAAAGTATCATATGGCAGTACCGGGCTTCTGCAAATACATCTGTCCCGCCGGCACGCTGGAAGGTGCCATGGGACTGCTCTCCCATCCCCACAACGCAGATTATTTCAGAATGTTGGGTATCCTGTTCATCAGAAAATTCATTATCATGCTCCTCATCGGGCTGGTCTGTATTTTCTGTTACCGGAGCTTCTGCCGCTTTCTCTGTCCGCTTGGTGCAGTCTACAGCCTGTTCAGCAAAATTGCACTGGTCGGTGTCAAGAAAGATGTTTCCCGCTGTAACGAATGTGGTGCGTGTGTGCGGAGCTGCGGCATGGATGTGCGCAGAGCCGGCGATCATGAGTGCATCCATTGCGGAAAATGCATGGATGTCTGCTCACAGAAGGCACTTTCCTTCAGGGCAGGCAAGGTCACACTGATTTCCCCGGACGGCGGCTGTGCCGACAATCAGCCCGATGCAGAGACAAAACGTCAGAAATATAAGAAAACGGCATGGGGCATTGCACTTGCAGTGCTGGCGTTTGCGCTGGTATGGTTTAATTTCCTTGACCCGTCGCTGAAAACCACATCCACCCCCGCTGCCGATCCCCCGGCGCAGTCGGAGAATACCGGTGAAGCTGCTGCGGGCTTTGAGGTCGGCAGTGTGCTGCCGGACTTCGAGATCACTTGCACGGACGGAAGTGTGTTCAGGCTGTCAGAGCAGCGCGGAAGGATCGTTGTCATCAACCTCTGGGCAACCTGGTGCGGTCCCTGCGTGCAGGAGCTTCCGCATTTCGACGCCTTCTATGCGGCACATCAGGAGGATGCGGCAGTGATTGCCGTACATAGTCCGTTTGTGACGGATGATGTAGGAGCATTTTTGTCCGACAAGGGTTATACGATGCCGTTTGCGGTAGATTCGGAGGAGCAGAACATCGTATGGCCTGTTGTGGGCGGAAACACCACTCTGCCGCAGACGATCATACTAGATAGAAACGGCATTGTCGTTTACAATCAGCGTGGTTCTGTTACGCCGGAATTGCTGGAATCCCTTTACGAGCAGGCAGCAAAGTAGTGCTTCCCTGTACATATACACCGATAGGAGCAGATACGGTTCTTGAAAGAAATGGGGATTCGTTTCAGCATCTGCTCAATCAATGAAACCGAGGATGAGTGAATATGGCAGAGCATGAAAACGAAGGTATGGCAATACCGCACAAAGGACAGTGCGTCAGATGTGCCACAGATTTTTCGGAGCTTTGCATAAGCGACTGCCCGCGCTCGCAGGCTCGCTGGGCATCTGC
>ONEQ01000127.1 GCA_900316885.1 uncultured Eubacteriales bacterium
CCTGTATCCTATCGGCAAGGGCAATCACAGCGATTCTTTGATAACAAAGAGAACGAGCGAATTCCTGGAAAACGTAAAGAAGAGCATTTCACTTCCGATGACCAGAAGTTAGCTTTTCTCCAAAAGTATGGCTTCCTTATCGATGACGATGAGGTTCGGGCATACAGTGCTAAGTTTAAGCCTGTAAAGTAAGCCTGCGTGTGATCGAAGCATCACTTCCTAAAACAAAAAAATCCCCCTCACCAAGCAGGAAGAATGCTCCTACCTGATGAGGGGAATGTGAGTTTTTGAACATCGTTATTGCTTTCTTAGCTTCAGTTTAATAAATTCATCTGCAAACTTCCTGGCTATACTTGGGTTTCTATCGATACTAATTGTTTCCTTATTATAGTTTGCGGCATTTGTCCAGTTAAAGGTTCCGTGAATAACCGTGTTCAAATCAATAATGCAGAATTTATCATGCATAATATTCTTATATAGCGACGTTATACATAGTCTGTACGTTTCAAAATCTGATTCCAATACAAATGGAGCTGTCTTGTTCTTTTCATTGTCATCGATGATGATTTGAATATTTAATCCTTCTGATTTTTTGGTTAATAAAGCTTCATATAAAACCGGATTGGTAAACCACGCCATAGCAACCCAAATTAGATATTTTGCATTTATAATTTCTTGAAGCACTTGATTCTGAATATCAACAAAATGGATTTCTTGTGATATTTCACCATTTGGAATAATGTTCCTTGGCTTAATATCGATTCCAAACAGCTCATACTCATATTCATTAGGTGTAGGGTATAATTGGGTTATTTTCTTCTCCAGATAGGGCAGGAATTGGTTTAGTTCTGCGATATTTGATGGGGCAGTTAATATATGAATGTATTCTTTATAGTGGTTCCATTCACGTTTTGTAAATTCCCAAGTTTTTTCGAATGATAGCTTTGAATCTTGAAGAATGCTTATAATTCTATTTTTCTGACAATGATTATCCGTTCTAATCATATCAATCAATAATTTGTAAAATTCCTCTTCTGACACTCTAACCATCCTTCCTTTTACAGAATAGAAATTAACTTACTATCCTATTATAACACAAAGTGCATTCACTTTCAAGTATAAAAACAAAAAAATCCCCCTCACCTGAGGGGGATCAAATCATTATATTACTCTATATCGTTTTTGCCTACTGTGTAACAAATTTCAACACCAGCGGCACATACTGATATACCTGGTTTTTCAGTCACGCTTTGCCGACAGCACATTACATCGTGAATGCTAAGGAAAGCAAGAACGGAAAGGAATACAATATGGAAAATAATAGTTATGATCAGTTTTATCAGAAATCTATCGCTCCGCAGAAATTCAGTGGATATCCCACACCGCGGGTTTCCGATTTCCCTCAGTCTGCCACATCCAAAAATCCGAACTTCACAAGTAATCTGATCGTAAGTGTGATCCTGATAGTATTAGGTTCCCTGTGCGGCATCGTTGCGCTGATTCTGACATTTGTTGCGAACAGCTACTGGAAACAGGGCAATTTCGAGGCATATCAGAAAGCAAGTAAAGCAGTGCGGATTTCTCTAATGATCGGATGGATTCTGGAAGGCCTTTTTGCGATTGTCCTGACTGTTGGAGGCTTGGTTCTTGGCTATCAGGCAATCACAAGTGGATATTAATTTTCCTAGTATGCGGCAGCGAGATAAAGCATAATTACAGGCTCACTAGCCTCATGTAACAAAAGCCCCTCCTCTTGGCACATACTTGTAAAACGGATACATGGAGGTATCAACGCTAATGACACAATTAAACCGGGATCCATATAACGATCCTCACACAATGACCAAAGACTTAGCCGCACAGAACAAAACATATGATGTGTACGGAGTGCAGCCCAGCAGAAGCCCCTATGGTGCAGGGATCATGAACCAGCAGCAGCTGAATCAACAAGGTCAAGCCCTATATAACTACTGCAAATTAAAGCGTTCGCACAAGTTTGTACCCGTCGCCATTGTGGTGACTGTTCTTGTGGGTTTGATCTTAATGCTTCTCTTTGCGGCACTTGGGGAAAGCCTCTTGACGGCTGTGGCCATAGGCGGCCTGGTAAGTGCTGTGTTTGCTTTTCTTAGCTGGATTGCCTGCAGACTGCGATCAGGATCCGCAAAAAGGCTCAACTCCTACCTTTCCGCAGACGGCGGGCAGAGCATGTTCAGCGACTTTGACGCGGCACAGCCTTTTGCGAACGACCAGTTCAGGGTCGGCAGACAGTATCTGTTTATCAAAAACAGTGCTGTGCTCAGGCTTGACAGCATTACTGATATCGTAAGGATCAACAATCATTACCGTTTCGTTCCTACGGGAGTTTCTTTGAGCGTTAAGGTTAACGATGCGCACGGCAGTATGGTAGTTTCGCTTTGCAGGCTACACGTGCAGAACGCACAGGCAGAGTTTGCTGAGATACGTAATGTCGTGATGCAAAGGCGTGACTCAGTACAGGAATGATTTGTCCGACTGAGACGGCAGTGAGATGTCGTCACAGATACTGTGATGAGCGCAAGGGCTATCTTGAAACCTGTTAAGAAAGGAAATAGGAATTTATGAATCAGCAGAATCAACAGTATCACAATCTATATCAATCAGGGACACCATATTCCACACCGCCAGTCTCTCCAACTGATTCCTCCAATCCTACATTTGTAAGAGACCTGATACTGAGTATAGCTCAGCTTGTTTTCTGCCCCTTTACTATTGGCATACCACTGATTTTGACAATATCCGCCAACATTTCCTGGAAGCGTGGAAACTATGAGACTTACAGGAAAATAAACAAAGTGTTAAATGGGTGCTTAATTGTTGGTTGGATCATTTTGGTGATCGAAGCTGTATTATTATTTGGAGGGATATTATATCTTCTCATTGATCGCGCCCGCCACGGATTTTAAGAATATGTCACCGATGACATTCTGAAACTATACGGGCTTGACCGATAGCAGTGCGTGTGGATAACCACACCGACAAAGAAATGTATTGTTCGCTTCGAGCAGTTTCCGCACCAGGCTCTCGTGAAATTCAAATTTTCTTAATCTGCCTGTGCCTGCAATTTATGCAGGCGCAGAATCTCCTCTTTGTCTATATCGACACCCGGAAACCTGGCTTTCCGTCAGCAAGGCGGGGTCGGCATGTAAGGAAAAATCGAAAAGAAACAGCCATGCTGCAAATTTAACGCAGCATGGCTGTTTTTTGACACATGTAAGAATCTATCTGCAGCAGAGGCATTTCATGAAAAAATAAAAATGGAGCGGGTGATGGGAATCGAACCCACGTAGCCAGCTTGGAAGGCTGGAATTCTACCATTGAACTACACCCGCAGTTAACGAAATATATTATAGCACATCTGAACGGATTTGTCAAGGGGTTTTTGTAAAAATTTCATTTCCCCGCAGAAAACCCGGCAAACGGTGCCGGGCTCCCTGCATATATTGAGGAAATGAACAAAATTCTTTTTTGATGTTATGGTTATTATATACTTCTGGTATGAACGTGGATTTATGAAATGGTGAGATGAAAAGGAAAGTTAGGTGAAATCTTTGTGAAAACTATCCAATTCTGGCGGAAGCTGCCTTGACATCCGGATAATGGATCTTGACCGTCTGATCCAGCCGGAACTGGGAGAGGATAATATCATTCAGAATCCGCTTATCCGTGAACACAAACCCGATCTTCACGCCGTCGATAGTATAGTTTGCAGTGGCGGTCAGATCGGTTTCACTGACCTTCCAGGAGGGTGTGCCGAGCGCATCGGTGAGCTTCTTGTAGGTCATGCCGACCGAAGCCTTGTCCGTGACCTTGCCGGAGAATACATGAATATGATCCGGCTTGGAATCCGCCGAATCCCCGAAGGCGATTACGCAGCCAGGGAACAGGTCGCTCACGAGCGTCGCGCTTTTGCCGGAGCACTCCGCGCAGCCGATCGCCTCATGCCGCGCATCGCCCGTCGCCTCGATGAAATCGCTCTTTGTGACGTTCATCAGATCGACCGGCAGGAGCGTCGCGATATCCAGCGGTTCGCCCTCAGTCTCTCCGCAGATCTTGCAGGTTTTCGGCGCTGCGATGGTCGCCGGGAGCCATTTGTGTCCCTTCGGTTCGCCCTCCGTCTTGCCGCAGACCGTGCAGGTCTTCGGCTCTGTACACGTTGCATCGATCCATTCATGTCCGAGGGGTTCGCCCTCGGTTTCACCGCAGATCTCGCAGGTGCGCGGCTCCTCACAGGTCGCCTTGCGCCACATATGACTGCCGCGTTCGCCCTCCTCCAGTCCGCAGACGGAGCAGCGTTTGGGATGCTTGCAGTTCGCCTTCTCCCATTTGTGACCGGCGGGCTCTCCCTGCGTTGCGCCGCATTGCGCACAAGTCTCAGGATCCGTGCAGGTCGCTTCGAGCCACAGATGCCCGAGCGGCTCGCCCTCCGTCAGACCGCAGAGCATACAGGTGCGCGGATGCGTACAGTCCGCCTCCTCCCAGCGATGGGGAAGGGGCTCGCCGTGGATGCGTCCGCAGCGCAGACAGATTTCCGGCGATGAACAGGTCGCAGGCTGCCATTTGTGGAAGCAGAGCGTTTTCGTCGCAAACAGCATCCCGATTGCGATGGCAACGCTTACCAGAATCAGCGCCGACATCCAGACCGGCAGCATCGGGAATCCGCCGGGTGCGTTTTTGCCGGACTCGCGGAAGGGCTCATCCGCCTTGGAATCATCTGGGAGCTTGGCACATTTCGCGCACAGGAGCTTGCCGGATGCCTGCGGCTCGGTACCGGGCTTGAGCTCCTTGCCGCAGCGCTGGCAGTAGTGCTTGGCGGATGCCTCCGCACATGCCGTGCAGAGCAGGTGATTGCCGATGATTCTGCCCTCGCCGTCCGGCACAGGTTTGCCGCATTTCTGACAGAACATCGCTACACCTCCCGACTGCCGAGCGAGACGCAGAATGTGATGCCAAAGCCGAGCATCACCGCGCCGCTCACTACGGCGAGTACGGCGCGGTCACCGACAGTCAGTGCCGCATCCGGATAGAACGCGGCAAACAGAATGCCGCCCAATCCCAGCAGGATGCCGATCCATTCGAGAATCATCGCCGCCTGCCGCGCAGCGGGTTCCTTTCGGAACCACACGAGGAATGCCCCTGCACGGCTTCTGGACCCCGTCCGGTATTCGCGCTCCGTGATGGACTGCGAGGCACCGCAGATCGGGCATTTTTCGCTGTGATCGGGGATTTTCTTCCCGCAGCTTCGGCAAAACATAGGCAGTCTCCCTTTCTTTTCGTTTTCTCTATTATACAACAATTGGGGTGAAACGTCAAGTATCGACTTTTTATACAGGAAATTCCCGGAAACACTCGACAAACGATGAGAGATGTGCTATAATAAAAGAAGTGACCCTACGAAAAAGGAGTGAATACCATGAACCCTGAGCTGAATCTGGACTGTGCCTGTATTGCGCAGATGAGCTATACCCTGTATCAGGCGGAAACGCCGCTCATCCGCAGTCTCTGCATCCGAAATCTCTCGGACGATGCATTGCAGGATCTGACTGTGCGCCTGACCTTTTCGCCGGATTTTGCGGAAACGCTGGAGCTGTCTGCCGGTATGCTCCCGGCGGGGGAGACGCTGGAAATCGCGCCCGTGAACGTGATCCTCTCAGGCGAATTTCTGCGCTCCGTGACCGGACGCACCCATGCGCAGGTGACTGCGGAGATTCTTTCGGAGACCGGCACCCTGTTCTCGGACACAATTGATCTCGACCTGATGCCTTACGATCCGCAGGCGGCAAACCGCCCCGTGACCCGGCAGGCGCTCTGGGAGCGCAAGCTCCTCGATCTGAGCCTGCGCAACAGCCTGCTGAATTTCCGCGCCGGTTCGTCCAGCGTCCAGCTCATCGCCCATGACCTTGCCCGGCTTGAGGACGAGACCGCCAAGGGGGAGGACATGAAGCTCACCGCGCTCCCGGAGGAGATTCACGGCGTGCAGGACGAGCAGAAGATCTGGAGCTTCCGCGGCAATGCGGAGGAGCTCCGGGCAGAAGCGGAGCAGGCGTTCAAGTCCCACAAGCTCTGCACCTGCCTGAGCGAGAAGGAGCTCGGCAAGGTGCTCAAAAAGCTCCAGCGTGCCGCGAAGGTCAGCCTGGAGGAAAACGGCGCGAATACGCTGTATCTCGCACTGGGATTCCTGCGCTGGTTCGAGACGGACAAGAGCACCCGCCCGCGGTATGCGCCCCTCGTGCTCGTTCCGGTGGACATCGTGCGCAAGCTTGCCGGGCAGACCTATGCCCTGCGTGCCCGTGACGAGGATACGCAGGTGAATATCACTTTGCTCGAGCTCCTGCGGCAGGATTACGGTATCCGCATCGACGGGCTGGATCCTGTGCCGGAGGATGATTACGGCGTTGATCTGCCGCTGATCTTCGACACGATCCGCGCGGCAGTCTCCAAAAAGACCGGCTGGGAGATCGTAGATCTCGCCTTTCTGGGGCAGTTTTCGTTCAGTCAGTTCATCATGTGGAACGACCTGCGCAACCGCAGCGCCGAGCTGGAATCCAATAAGATCGTCGCATCCCTGATCTCCGGCGCTCTGGAATGGGCGCCGCAGAGTGCCGATCTGTCCCCCGCAGAGCTCGATGCCAGCGTGAGTCCCTCGGACATGGCAGTCCCGACGAGCGCCGATTCCTCGCAGCTTGCCGCGATCTATGCCGCCTCGCAGGGGGAGAGCTTTGTCCTGCACGGACCGCCCGGCACCGGCAAATCGCAGACGATTACCAACATGATCGCCAATGCGCTCTATCACGGGAAATCCGTGCTGTTCGTCGCTGAAAAGATGGCGGCGCTCTCCGTTGTCCAGAAGCGTCTCGCCAAGCTCGGACTCGACCCGTTCTGCCTAGAGCTCCATTCCAACAAGGCGCAGAAACGTGCCGTTCTGAATCAGCTCGAGCACACACTGAATGTCGGCAGGATCAAATCCCCGGAGGAATACCAGTCTGCCGCAGATGATCTGAAACGCCGCCGCATGGAGCTTGACGGAATCCTCCGCGCCCTGCACGAGCCGCAGAATATCGGCATCACCCTCTACGACGCTATCACAGAATGGGATGCGCTCCGCGATGCACAGGGCAGGCTCAATCTGCCGCCGGAATTTTCCGAAACGACAAGCGCCGCAGCACATGCCGCAAATCTCGAACTCCTCCACCGTATCGAAGCCGCTGACAAGGAACTGGGCGGATGGAGCGATTCTCCGCTGAAAAGCTACTGCTGCACGGACTACGCGCCGGGTCAGAGGGAGGCATTTTCCGCCGCTGTACAGGAGATGCAGAATGTACTTGTCACAGCACAGCAGAGCTGGCAGGCACTCGCCGCAGATCTGGGGCTGTCGCCGCAGGCAGACCGTTCTGCCTATGAAAAAACCCTCGATGTTCTGCGCATCGCCGCAGAGGGGGAGTATCTCCCGGCAGCGCTGACCGGACCGTGTGCCCTCACCGACCGGAGCAGCGAGCTGGATGCACTGTTTGCGGACGGACGGCAATACCAGAAGCTGTATGCGGATGTCATGGCGAAATTTGACACAACGATCCTCTCCGTGAACGGCGAAAAGGCAAAGCTTGACTGGAAAACCAACGAGCAGAAATGGGCGATCCCGAAGGCACTGGGACGCCCGAAGCTCCTCAAAGCGCTGCAGATTCACGCGAAAACCGCCGGCACTGTCACCGCTGATAACTATCTTACGATTTGCGACACCCTCACGGAGCTGAGCGGACTGCTGAGCAGGCTTGCCGCAGCCGATCAGAACCTTGTTGCCGGATTCGGTGCGCTCTGGCAGCGGGACAAGTCGGATTTTGACAAGCTGGATGCCTGCCGTGCCGGGACGATCACACTCCGCAAGCAGCTTGC
>ONEQ01000187.1 GCA_900316885.1 uncultured Eubacteriales bacterium
AAGGACTGATCTGCCTGTCGGCATGTATTGCCGGGGAAATCCCGCGTCTGCTGCTGGAAGGGGACTACCCCGGGGCAGGGCAGGCGGCATTGCGCTACCGGGAGATCTTCGGGGCAGGGAACTTCTATCTCGAGGTGCAGGATCACGGCATCCCGGAGGAACGGCAGATTCTGCCGCAGCTGGTGCGGCTCTCCCGCGAGACGGGCATCCCGCTTGCCGCTACGAACGATGCGCATTACCTGACGCAGGCGGATGCGCAGATGCAGCGGATCCTGCTCTGCGTGCAGACCGGAAAGACCCTCGAGGAGCCGACCGGCATGGGCTTTTCCACGCCGGAATTCTACCTCAAGAGCACCGAGGACATGGCGAAGCTGTTCGCGCACATCCCGGAAGCCATGACGAATACCCGGCAGATTGCCGACCGCTGCAATGTGGAATTCCGCTTCGGTGAGCGCAAGCTCCCGCGCTTTGTGCAGGAGAATGTTCCGGACAATACCGCGTATTTCCGGATGCTCTGCCATAAGGGGATGCAGAAGCGCTACGGCGATGCCCTCACGCCGGAGATTGAACAGCGGCTGGAATACGAGCTTTCCGTCATTGAGCAGATGGGGTTTGTGGACTACTTCCTGATCGTGTGGGATTTCATCCGCTATGCGCGGAGCCAGAACATCCCCGTCGGACCGGGACGCGGATCGGGTGCGGGATCCCTCTGCGCCTACTGCATCGGCATCACGGGCATCGATCCCATCGCCAATCAGCTCCTGTTTGAGCGCTTCCTGAACCCGGAGCGCGTGAGCATGCCGGACTTTGACATTGATTTCTGCATCGAGGGCAGACCGCGTGTCAAGGAGTATGTCATCCGACGCTACGGCGCGGATCATGTGGCGGAGATCGTCGCCTTTGATACAATGAAGGCGCGTGCCGCCGTGCGGGACGTCGGGCGAGTGCTGAGCATTCCCCACGCGCTCTGCGATACGGTCGCAAAGCTCATTGACCCGTTCCGACCGCTGCGCGACAGTCTGGAAAACCGCAAGGAGCTCCGCGAGCTCTACACCGGCGACAACGACGCCCACCGGCTCATTGATATGGCACTGCGCGTCGAGGGCATGCCGCGGCATGTGAGCACGCATGCCGCAGGCGTGGTGATCGCCGCATCTCCCCTGGCGGATCTCGTCCCGCTCCAGAAGAACGACGAAACGATCGTGACTCAATACACCATGACCGTGCTGGAGCGCTTAGGACTGCTGAAAATGGATTTCCTGGGACTGCGCAACCTGACGATCATCCGCGAGGCGGAAAACTCCATCAAAAAGCACGACCCCGATTTCCGCGTGGACCGGATTCCGCTGAATGACCCGGCAGTCTACAGGCTGATCGCCTCCGGCAATACCTCCGGCGTGTTCCAGCTCGAAAGCGACGGTATGCGGAACTTCCTGACGGCGCTCAGACCGGAGAACATGCAGGACATCATCGCGGCGCTTGCCCTGTACCGTCCGGGACCGATGGACAGCATCGGGACGTATATCCAGTACCGCCACGGCAGGGCGAAAATCACCTACCTGCACCCCATGCTTGAGAGCATCCTCCGCGAAACCTACGGCTGTATCGTCTATCAGGAGCAGGTCATGGAGATCTGCCGGAAGCTGGCGGGCTACAGCTACGGGCGTGCGGATATTGTGCGCCGGAACATGGCGAAAAAGAAGCATGAGGAGATGATCCGCGAGCGCGAGGTTTTCCTGCACGGTTCGCAGGATACCGACGGCTGTGTGGGGTGTCTGGCGAACGGCATCCCGGAGGCAGTCGCCAACCAGATCTTCGACCAGATGGAGAGCTTCGCGTCCTATGCCTTCAACAAGAGCCATGCCGCCGCGTATGCGCTCGTCGCGTACCAGACCGCCTACCTGAAATGCCATTATTTCGGTGATTATATGGCGGCGCTCATGACAAGCGTCTTGCAGGACAGCGGCAAGCTTCTTGCCTACCGGGAGGAATGCCGCACGGCAGGACTCACGGTCTGCCCGCCGGATGTCAACCACGGCGAATATGGGTTTGTGTACCGGGACGGCAGACTCCTGTTTGGTTTGCAGGCGATCAAGGGCATCGGCAGGGGCGTGATCGACCGGATGAAGCTTGAACGCTGGAAAAACGGCGATTTCCGAACATTTGTGGATTTCTGTCGGCGAATGTCCGCACAGGGACTGCACAAGCGGATGCTCCTGCCGCTGATCCAGGCGGGCGCATTGGACGGACTCGACTGCACGCGCCGGCAGATGCTCCTGCATTACGAGGAGGTCATGGATCAGGTAAGCGGCGCCTCCGACCCCGGTATCGAGGGACAGATGAGCCTGTTCGGGGAAGCCGAGCTGACCACCAGCGGTGATCTGGTGATCCCGTATGCAGAGGAATACCCGCTGACGCAGCTGCTCCTGCTGGAAAAGGAGGCGTGCGGGATGTACCTGTCCGGGCATCCGCTCGACGGACTGCGCTGGATGGCATCGCTCCTGCACACCCAGACGATCCGGACGCTGCAGGAGCTGCCGGACCGTGCCCCCTGCAAGCTGCTTTGCATCGTGCAGGCAGTGAAGCGTCATCGCACCAAAAACGGCGAGGATATGGCATTTCTGACACTTGAGGATGCTGCCGGAGCGATGGATGCGATCGTGTTCCCGAAGCTTTACGCTGTCTCCGCCGTGCGGATTCAGAAGGATCACCTGCTGTATATTGCAGGGCGCATCAGCCGGAAGGACGACGAGGTGAGCGTGATCTGTGAAAGCATCCGCATGCAGGAGGAATTTCAGGCGATGCTCCGGCAGATGCAGCTCTGCATCAAGCTTGACGGTGCAGCGGATACGGAAAAGGCCGCAAAGCTCACGGAGATCTGCGCACAGCACAGGGGTGAAACGCGCATTGTGTTCTACCACACGGCAAGAAGGGCGTATTCCAGCCCCAGAACGCCGCTGTACGCGGAGATCACGGAAACCCTGTTTGAGGAGCTGACAGCCTTGTATCCTCCCGCGCAGCTCGGCATGATCCCGCCTTTGCAGCGTGAAAAAAAGGGAAACCTCTAAGAACGAAGTGATGAGAGGCAGGGGTGTTGGCCGCAGCCCCGCACATAGCCCTTTTACTTTTCACAGAAAAGCAAAAGGAGAGTTCTATAGAGATATTCAGAATAAAATAAAGCAAAGTTTGCGGATTTCTTGACAAAAGGGCTTGACAGAACGCACGAAATGGTGTAAAATAGAAAAGTAAAGGTTATTATTTGCCTGTGGCAGAATGGAGAATGAATATTATGAAGAAGATCGGTGTTTTGACCAGCGGCGGCGATGCGCCGGGTATGAACGCAGCTGTCAGAGCTGTAGCCCGTGCAGGACTTTCCAAGGGTATGGAGGTCATCGGCATCGAGAGAGGATATGTTGGTCTTTTGGATCGTGAGTTCGTTGAGCTGAATGCCAGAACGGTTTCCGGTATCATCCAGCGCGGCGGTACATTCCTGTACACTGCAAGATGCCCTGAGTTCCGCGATATTGAGGGTGTCAAGAAGGGTAAGGCTGTCTGCGAGGAGATCGGACTTGAGGGTCTGGTAGTCATCGGCGGCGACGGTTCCTTCAGAGGTGCAGGAGATCTGTCCAGCCTGGGTATCCCGTGCATCGGTATTCCCGGCACCATCGACAATGATATCCAGTGTACCGAGTACACCATCGGTTATGATACCGCAATGAATACCGCAGTGGACATGATTGACAAGCTGCGCGACACCACCCAGTCCCACGACAGATGCTCTGTTGTTGAGGTTATGGGCAGACGTGCAGGCTATATCGCAGTCAATGTGGCTCTGGCTGTCGGCGCAGAAGCAGCTATCACGCTCGAGCGTCCGTATGATCTCAACGAGATCGCTGCCAGAATGAAGAAGACCACCAGCGAGAAGAACGGCAAGCATCACTTCATCATCGTTGTTGCAGAGGGTGTCGGCCATTCGGATGAGATTGCCAAGAAGATCGAGGAGCTGACGGGCATAGAGTCCAGAGCAACGGTTCTCGGTCACGTACAGCGCGGCGGCGCTCCGACGGTTCACGATCGTATCGTAGCAACCGAGATGGGCTATCGTGCCGTTGAGCTGCTCGAGCAGGGCATCGGCAACCGCATCATCGGCATCAAGGACGGACAGGTTTATGATATCGACATTCAGGAAGGTCTTGCAATGAAGAAGAAGTTCCTGGATCGCCGTTATGATATTCTGGTTGATACTGCGTATTAATCAGACCGAACATACATGAGTAGAAATCTGCGCGTAAAGTGCCGGGCGGACGGGGAGTTGCCGCCGGGACGAAAAGGGTCATTCCCTTGCGGTGCAGGTTTCGCATCCCGCTTCGTATGACACAGAAAAAAGCGGGAGTCTGCGTTTTCGCAGGCTCCCTTTACCTTCTTTTCCGGGTCATATTCTGCGGAAAAGGAGGTATTTTTTATGCAAACCACAAAATCTGCAAGCAACACCATGCTCGGTGAGCTCCGTCTTTTCGGTAACATCCGGGTGCTCATCATCACGGCGCTCCTGATCGCCATGAGCATCGTCTTCGGCAAATTCCTGCCGATCAACATCGGTCCGCTGCGCATCAGTTTCGAGAATCTCCCGATCCTGATGGCGGGCATCCTGTTCGGACCGGCGATCGGTGCTGTTGCGGGACTGACCGCGGACATCATCGGCTGCATCCTCGTCGGCTACGCGATCAATCCGATCATCACCCTCGGCGCGGCGCTCATCGGCTGCGTGGCCGGTCTGATGTACCGTCTGCCGCTGGTCAGGAACGACAGCGCACGTCTATACGATTCAATCTGTGGCGCTGCGTGTGCCGCTGTATATCGGCATTTCCATGGCGGAAAGCGCTGTCCTGTTCGCGCTGATGCGCAATAAGGCGTTCACCCGTGAGCTGGAGCGGATCCGCCGATGAACTACGAGGAAGCCGTCCGTTATCTGGAATCCACTGCTGCACGCGGCTCCAAGCTGGGACTGGAGCGCGTGCAGGAGCTCGCGAAGCGCTTGGGCGAACCGCAGAAGCAGTACCGCGTGATCCATATCGCCGGCACCAACGGCAAGGGCTCTGTCGGCGCGATGCTGGCATCGATCCTGACCCAGGCGGGCTATCGGACGGGGCATTTCTCGTCCCCGGCGCTCACGTCGCCGCTCGATTACTTCCGGCTCCAGACACAGGAAATCACGGAAATGCAGTTTGCCGCCGTCATGACCGAGGTACAGGCGCAGGCAGAGACGATGCCGGATCCCCCGACGCAGTTCGAGATCCTTGCCGCCGCCGCATACACCCTGTTTGCACGGCAGCGGTGCGATGTCGCTGTGATCGAGTGCTGCATGGGCGGTGATCTGGACTGCACAAATATCATCGACCATCCCGTGCTGAGCATCATCACGAACGTCAAGCTCGATCACATGGGCTTTCTGGGGAACACGACAGCGGAGATCGCCGCACATAAGGCTGGCATCATCAAGCACGGCTGTCCCGTTCTGCTCGGTGCCGGCACGACCGATGCAGCCGCATGCGCCGTGATCCGCGAACGCGCCCGGATGCTGGACGCCCCGTTCTGCGATGCAGGGGCGATGACCGGCACGGCAGGGGAGATGACGCTGGAGGGTACCGTATTCCGGTTTGACGGGCAGACCTACCGGATTGCCCTTCCGGGCACCTATCAGACGCTGAACGCAGCGACCGTGCTCCATGCAGTCCGTATTCTGCGTATGCAGGGCATGACGTTTCCGGAATCCGCCGTTCATGCGGGTCTGGAAACGGTGCGCTGGCACGGCAGATTCGAGGTGCTCCGCAAGCAGCCGCTCATTCTGTTCGACGGCGCCCACAACCCGGACGGAATGGAACAGCTTCATGAGGGCTTGACACGCTATTTCGGGAAAAAGCGCTGCATCGCCGCGATCGGCGTCATGGCGGACAAGGACTATTCCCGCTATGCGCAGATGCTTGCCCCGCATGTAAAGTGCGTGTATGCCGTGCAGCCCGATAATCCCCGTGCACTTGCCGCCGATGCGCTGGCGGAGGTGTTTGCCTCTGCGGGCATCGAAGCCGTTCCGTGCCGGAGCGTTGCCGAGGGCGTGAAAAACGCCTGCTTCTGCGCAGAATCGGAGCATCTGCCGGTGATTGGCATCGGGTCGCTGTATTTATACCGGGCATTTTGTGGCGCTTTACAAGAAATTCTGTGAAAATCACGAAAAACCACTTGCTTTTTTGTACACTTTGTTGTATAATAAAAGAAGTGGTTTTTTATGATTATCAGCTACTAAATTTCAAAAGTCGATGGGGTCAAGGGGTGCCACGCTCCCCTTGCAGGGTGCAGGGGGCGGCGCCCCTGCTGGGGTTAGGTGCAAAGCCCCTAAGCGCCCGTAAGGGCGCAAATCCCTTACAGTGTAAGTAGTGGTTTATGATTAGAAAGGAAGGATCAATTATGGCTAAAGTAGGATTTATCGGCGCAGGCAACATGGGATTTGCGATCATGAAGGGTATCGCGGGCAGCAGCATGGCAAAGGACACGCAGCTCTTTGCCTTTGACCCGGATGCCTCCAAGACCGGCAGACTCGCAGAGCTCGGCATTCAGGCATGTGCATCCGGCATGGAGGTCATGCAGAGTGCGAAGTTCGTATTCCTCGCTGTCAAGCCGCAGATGTTTGACACCGTGCTCGACCAGATCGCCACAGGCGTGACAGAGGATACGGTGCTCGTCTCCATCGCAGCCGGCATCACCGCCGAGTACATCCGCAGCAAGACCATCCCGAACGCAAAGGTCATCCTCGTCATGCCGAACACCCCGCTCCTGCTGGGCGAAGGCGCATCGGCGCTGGCAAAGTGCGCACCGACGACGGACGAGGAATTTGCGACCGTCCGCGGCTATTTCGATGCATGCGGCGTGACCGCGGCACTGGCAGAGGACAAGATGAAGGAGATCATCGCGATCAACGGCTCCTCTCCGGCATTCATCTACCTGTTCGCCAAGGCATTCGTGGACTATGCGGCAAAGGAGGGCATCCCGCAGGAGACCTCGCTCCCGCTGTTCGCACAGAGCCTGATCGGTTCCGCGAAGATGCTGACGGATTCCGGCTACAGCATTGCCGAGCTCATCAAGATGGTATCCTCTCCCGGCGGCACCACGCTGGCAGGCCTCGATGAGCTGTACAAGGGGAATCTTGAGCAGACAGTCGATGCAGCATGTACAGCCTGCACGAAGCG
>ONEQ01000267.1 GCA_900316885.1 uncultured Eubacteriales bacterium
GGATGAGGCGGGCGACCGGCTCCGGGGAGCGCATCCGGCGCTGGATCTCGCCGTCGAGCCGGAGGAATGGTTCGGGGAGCCGATCGTATCCGAAGCGGGGACGGTACTGTCCATCCCGGTGGCGGACGGGCTGTTCACGGGCGGGGAAATCCGTTCGCTGTTCGGGCTGCGCTCGGCGTCATTCACGGTTTCGTTTGAGAAAGGGCAGTTCGTGTTTACAACGCGGGGCTTCGGGCATAATGTGGGCATGAGCCAGTACGGGGCGAATCAGATGGCGCGGGACGGGGCGGATTACCGCGAGATTCTTGCCCGTTACTATCCGGGGGCGGAGCTGCGTTCTGCTGCGGAGTGAGGGTCTTGTGTATGGGGGCTTCGCCCCCACCCCGGTGCATTTCGGGAGGACAGTCCCCCGTGCCCCCAGGAGGGAGGGGCGGATCGCCGCCCCTCCCTCCACCCACCCTGCGAGCAAGGGGGTTCCCCCTTGCATTCTCCTGAAGGGGGAAAGACGAAAGTTCAATTCATGGGGATATCGGGCTTAAAAGGGCGGGGTACGAAATGCGCTGTGTCATCAACTGCACCTGATACCCACCCCTGTTGATCTGCATCTCAACTAAAATGAGCTGGGTCATGTATCCCAGGATACCGGACTTTCCGCTTCGGATTTTCAATATGCTTGCAGCTCTGGAAAGACCTGTAGTCCCTGCAATATCTTCCCCTGACCGCCATCAGGGGGTGCAGGGGGGCTCCCCTGCGAGCAGGGAGAGTGCAGAGGGGGGCGGCGATACGCCCCCCTCTGGGGGAACTATGCCCCGTACAGACCTAGGCTGGGGGCAAAGCCCCCATACAACGCACCCCCAAAACAAAACTGTCCAAAACTCTTGACACCTCCCCTTTTAAGTGGTATAATTTGAACAGCGATTTAAACCGATAGTATCAAGTTTCACATAAAAGGAGAAAATCTATGACACCTAGAATCTACAACCCGGAAATGGAATGTATGGACGTCGAGGAACGCCGCATCCTCCAGGGCAAGCGCCTGCACGAGACTGTACAGCACGAATACGACAACGTCCCCTATTACCGTGAGCGCATGGACGCCAAGGGCGTGACCCCCGACGACATCCAGACCGTGGACGACATCGTCAAGCTCCCCTTCATGCAGAAAACCGACCTGCGCGATACCTTCCCGTTCGGTCTGTTTGCCGTGCCGAATTCCGAGATCGTCCGCATCCAGGGCTCGTCCGGCACCACCGGTAAGCCCATCGTTTCCGGCTATACCACCGGCGACGTCGAGATCTGGACAGAGATGGTCTCCCGTGCCCTCGCCGCTGCCGGCGCCGACAAGGACGACGTCATTCAGGTCTGCTACGGCTACGGTCTGTTCACCGGCGGTCTGGGCGCCCATCAGGGTGCGACCAACGTCGGCGCCATGGTCATCCCCATGTCCTCCGGCAATACCCAGCGCCAGCTCATGATGATGCAGGAGCTCGGGACAACCATCCTCTGCTGCACCCCGTCCTATGCCGCCTACCTCGGTGAATCTATCCGCGATGCGGGTCTTGTTCCCGGCAGGGATATCAAGCTCCGTGCCGGCATCTTCGGCGCAGAGCCCTGGACTGAGGAGATGCGCAAGCATATCGAGGAAACCCTCGGCATCGATGCCCGCGACATCTACGGTCTGACCGAGATCGCAGGCCCCGGCGTTGCGTTTGAGTGCGAGTGCAAGAACGGCTCCCATGTCAACGAGGATCACGTCATCCCGGAGATCATCGCCCCCGTGACCGGCGAGCAGCTCCCCTACGGCACCCCCGGCGAGCTGGTATTCACCACCATCACCAAGAAGGGTATGCCGATGCTCCGCTACAGAACCCACGACATCTGCACCCTGTACAATGACAAATGTCCCTGCGGCAGAACCACCGTCCGCATGGGCAGAATCACCGGCAGAACCGATGATATGATCGTTGTCCGCGGCGTCAATGTATTCCCGTCGCAGATCGAGACTGTGCTCGTCAAGACACCGGGCGCATCCCCGCATTATCTGCTGATCGTGGATCGTGTGAACAACTCCGATACGCTCGAGGTCAAGGTCGAAATGACCGGCGAGGTATTCCGTGCAACGGATTCCCTCGGTGAGATGCAGCGTCTCCAGAAGCATATCCAGAGCCAGATCAAGTCGGTTGTCGGCATCATGACCAAGGTCACGATCGTACCGCCCAAGACCCTCCCGCGTTCCGAGGGCAAGGCAAAGCGCGTACAGGATAACAGAAAGCTTTGATCCCGGGGCAATCCCCCGATCTGAAAAGGAGGTGTCCGCGTGTCAGTCGATGTGCAGCAGTACAAATGCCCGAACTGCGCGGCAGAGCTGCGGTTCAATCCGAAAAAGCAGGGCTTTACCTGCGAATACTGTGAGAGCTTCTTCACACCCGAGGAATGTAAGGCGGCAAACGAGCAGATGGCAGCACAGGCGCAGGCAAATGCGCCGAAGCAGGACGAATTTGCCGATCAGAACAATCTGTATGCCTGCCCGAGCTGCGGCGCGGAGATCGTCAGCGATGCCAACACCGCCGCGACGGAATGTATCTTCTGCCACAATCCCGTGGTGCTGAAAGGACGGCTGACGGGCGAATACCGCCCCTCGAAGGTCATCCCGTTCCAGCTCACGCGGCAGGATGCGGAAAATCTGTTCAAGACGTGGTGCAGCAAGCGCAAATTCCTGCCCAAATCGTTCGTATCCGACAAGCAGCTTTTGCACATGGCGGGCGTGTACGTCCCGTTCTGGGTCGCGGACTGCGAGATCAACGGAAAAATGCGTGCCGTCTGCAAGAAGGTCAATTCCTGGACGTCCGGCAGCTACCGCTATACCGAAACGAAGGAATTTGACGTTTACCGCGATGCGCGGCTGAAATTCGAGGGCATCCCCGCCGACGGCGCAAGCAAGATCGAGGATGCGCTGATGGAGGCGATCGAGCCGTTCACCTATTCGCAGGCGGTTCCGTTTGAAATGTCCTATCTTTCGGGCTTTCTCTCGGATAAGTACGACGTGAACAAGGCGCAGGTATTCCCCCGCGTCCGCAACCGCGCCGTGAACGGCAGCGACCAGCTTTTGCGCTCGTCGATGATCGGCTATGATTCGATCCGCGTCACGCAGTCGGACATGCAGGTCGTGCGGACGGACTGGCAGTACATGCTCCTCCCGGTGTGGTTCATGACCTATCAGTATCAGGGGCAGACGTACTCCTTTGCGATCAACGGACAGACCGGCAAGCAGGCGGGCACGCCCCCTCTGGACAAGGGAAAGCTGCTGGGGCTGTGCGGCATCATCACCGCAGTCTCCGTACTGCTGGGAGCGATTGTGGGGTGGATGCTGTCATGAGAACGAAACTGCGAAATTACGTAATTCTGCTGTTTACGGCATTACTGATGCTGCTGGGGCTGAACGCTCTCCCGGCAGGTGCGGCAAGCATCAAGCTCTACGATGAGGGCAGCCGCCTGTCCGAGGAGGAATTCCGCGCCTGTGAAGCGCGGATCCAGGAGGCGGCGGACTATACCCGGCTCAACGTTGCGGTGATTCTCGGCACGGGCTACCGCACCGACATCACGATTGAATCGACGTGCAAGGCGACCTATACCGAGCTGTTC
>ONEQ01000188.1 GCA_900316885.1 uncultured Eubacteriales bacterium
GAGAAGAACGACACCCGCGTGGTGATGCATCTGCATCCGGCACTGGCACCGTTCAAGGCTGCGGTTCTGCCGCTGTCCAAGAAGCTGTCCGCCGATGCGCAGGAGGTCTTTGCACAGCTGTCCAGGAAGTGGAACATTGACTTCGACGATGCAGGTTCCATCGGCAAGCGTTACCGCCGTCAGGATGAGATCGGTACGCCGTTCTGCATCACCTATGACTTCGAGACCAAGGAGAGCGACAACTGCGTTACCGTCCGTGACCGCGACACCATGGAGCAGGTCAGAATGCCGATCGCAGATCTCGAGAAGTGGCTCGAGGAGAAGCTGGCATATTAATCCAATCAAACAGAAAGCCCGGGAGTGATGCTCCCGGGCTTTGTATTTTCGTGTTATCCCTTGACTGTAACCTCGGCGCGGAGGACGTCCAGATTCAGGTCGGCGCGTCTCGGAACGAATACATTCACCGGCTCATTCGCATTCAGCGGGAACCAGTTGTCCGAGAACGGAATGTCAATCGACTTACATTCCAGCACCGCAGCCGGTACGAACGTGTCGCTTGTCACGGTGATGATATAGTGCTCCGGCAGCTTGCGCATCTCCATCTTGAGCGTGGGACGCGGGCGCTCGAACTGCTTCGGCGGGCAGAGGAGCGATACGCCGGAGGAAACCACCTCACCGGCGGTATTCTCCAGCCGGTAGGACAGGTAGTGCGTGCGGCGCTTCTCATCCTCGTAGAACTCCTGCAATTCCTCCAGCAGCTTGTAGAACTTCGCGGACAGTGCCGGAACCTCCGCCTTGATGCTGCCGCAGAGGACGATCGTGGAATCGAGCTTGCGCATCTCCCAGACGATCGTGCCGGCGAAATCCTCCAGCGTCTCGTTGGAGATGTTGAACTTCGGCACGCCGTACAGACCGGCACTCAGCAGGACCGGCGCATGGAAGCGCTTGGCGAAATACTGTGCCGCCTTCCATCTGCCGCAGTAGTCGATGGTAGACCACGAAATGCACGGATTCGAGTCGCTGAGCTGCCAGTAGAGCGAGCCCATGCAGTGACCGCGGTGGCGGCGCATATGCTCGACATTCGAGCGCAGGTATTCCGCCTGCATAAACTGCGTCGCATAGGTCAGATCCTCGAAATTCTCCGGATAGCGCATGTTCTGCGCCAGATAATGCATCATTTTCTCTGAACCGCCGTCGCACTTGTGATGCATCTCCATGACAGGCGAGAACAGGTTCAGGTCGCCCATCTTGTCGTCGCAGACTGTGGAGAGCGTGCGCAGGGACGGAACGGACTCAAAGCCGTACTCCGAGCAGAACCGGAAGAACGTCTTGCGGAATTCCTGGAACGGAGCTCTGCCGTGCCATACATCCCAGTAATGCATATCGCCCGCCTCGTTCGAGCAGGTGTCCTTGCAGCCGCCCTTCGTGGACGGGGAGGAGCGCCAGTAGAAATGCTCCGGATCGAGCTCCTGCACGATCGCAGGGATGCGCTTCTCGAACATTTCCAGATAATCCGCCTTCGCCTGCGGGTTTTCGGGCAGACCCCATGTCTCGAAGGACGTTTCGATCTCATTGTTGCCGCACCAGAGCCCCAGACAAGCGTGATTGCGCAGGCGCAGGAGATTATCCCGGAGCTCCGCCTCCGTCGTAGACCAGAACTCGTCATCCAGCGGATAATTCGCACACGCGAACATGAAATCCTGCCAGAGAATCAGACCGTTCTCGTCGCAGAAGTCGAGGAACGCATCGTCCGGATAGAAGCCGCCGCCCCAGACGCGGATTGTGTTGAAATTCGCATCCACGCAGGACTGGAGGAGCTGCTGCTGCTTTTCGGGCGTGCAGCGGGGGAGCAGATTATCGCAGGGCGTCCAGTTGGCGCCCATGGCGAAAATATCCTTGTCATTGAGCCGGATGTTGAAGCTCTCGCCCCATTTATCGGGCTCCTGCCGGATGGTGATCCTGCGCAGACCGATGCGCTCCGTGCGGCTGTCGGACGGATTGCCGTCCTTGTCCGTGAGCAGCACCACGGCGGAATACAGATTCGGCTCGCCGTAGCCGTGCGCCCACCAGAGCTTCGGATTGCTCACGCGCACGGTCAGAGCCTGACGGGAGGCGGGCATGAGCTCGGTCTTGATGATGCGCTCACCGTCGGGATCATAGAGCGCGAACGCCCACTGCATTCCCTCCTGATCGGCATCGAAAACCGGGCGGACGGTCAGATCGACGGTGCCGTCGATGTGCTCCTGCGTATACTGCACGGACTCCACTCTGCCGGCATCCCAGAGCTCCAGATAGACGTCGCGCCAGATGCCCAGATCCGGGAGCTTTGGACCCCAGTCCCAGCCGAACATATAATGTGCCTTGCGCAGATGCGGGAAGCCCGGAACGGTGTCCTTCTGTCCCCAGAGCGGGTGCTCCTTCTGCTTTCCGGCGATATAGGCAAGGGGAGAATAGAGCTTGACCTCGAGCGTATTCTCGTCGCGGAGCTTGTCCGAGACGTCGAAGCGCCAGCGGCGGTGCATATTGTCCGTATGCCCCAGCAGCTCGCCGTTGAGTGTGATGTCTGCAATGGTGTCGATGCCGTCGAAGCAGAGCGCGATGTGAGAGGTCATTTCCGCAGGACTCGGAAACGTTGTGGAAAACAGGTAGTCCTCCTCGGAAAGCGTGTACGCCTCGCGCTCATTCTCGCGGTAGTACGGGCTCTCGATCGCCTTGTGCGTGACCAGTGTGTCGTATACCGAACAGGGGACGGTACAGTGATAGGATTCCGTGTCACCGCACCGCTGCATTGCCCAGACGGTATTCAGCATTAATTTTTGCATGGGATTCGCCTCCTTAAATATCCATGTCATGAAAGTGCCCCTCCGCACGGGAGGGGATAGGGGCAGGCATTTTTCTGTCTCAGCCTGCGATTCTGATCTTTTCTCGTTTCTTCAATACCCATTCCAACCAGAAATATATGATGAAACAGAAGATAAATACAATCAGCCATGTCAGCATCTGGATTTCCAGCCGCGGGAACAGGACGTGCTCACTGGGCTTATTGGGATTGTATGCCATCCGGATTTTATCATGCACCTGCACGGCTTGCCCGATCTGATAATGAATCAAAATCTTGTAGCGGTAATAGGTGCCGGAAAAGGTCTCGCCGGTCCTGGCATTGGTATATCTGTAAAAGCCGCCGCCGTCTGCATTGACCATGACGATCTCGGCTTCGGTTTTATGCCAGGTGAGCTGACTGCTGACCCATTGGAATGAGAACATGCACAGCGGCAGCAGAGAAAAGAGCATCAGAATCAAGATCGGTACAGTCCGCACTTTCCGGGACATGTAGGTCTTAAAGTAAGCCTTTTCGTCCACCGACATCGGCACGCGCATCACCCCTTTCAATTTTTGTGTAATATCAACGTTATTACCTATCTATTATACCACGGATTGTATAAATTGTCAATAGATTTTCGGAAACTTCTGGTTGAAATTATCAGCTTTTTGCCCCTATGTTACCCGATTTTAACTATATGGGAACCCTTTTGTACTTGACATTTTAACCGAAAACGTGTATAATAAATTTGTACCAGGAGAAAGCACCGCTTTCACAAGCTGACAAAAAGTGACATCGCTTTTTGATCTGAAAGGATGATTAACAATTATGAAGAATACGATGAAAAAAGTCATGACGATCTGCCTGCTCGCAGCGATGGCAGTATCTGTATTCGGCTGCGGCAATAAGGGCAAGAACCAGGACATCCCGGTCGAGACGATCTCGCTCGATCAGACCAAGCAGGAGCTGACCTTCGATTTCAAGGCAGGCGCTGCGGACGAGGATGAGGAGCCGAAGGAGGACGCCGTTGAGACGGGCGAGGCTGCCGAGGAGACCACAACGGAAGCTGCAGCAGAGACGTCAACCGCAGGCTTTGAGGAAGTGACAGAGGTTGTCAAGGTCACCGACGCAGGCGGTCAGGATGTGACCGATGCCTCCGGTGAGGCTGTGACAGAGGTGACTGTCGTTGCAACCCGTCCGCTGGAGACAGAGGATGCATCCGCTGCTGCAACGCAGGAGGGTGAGACTGCTGCATCCGGCGACACGACCGAGGCAGCATCCGGCAATAACGGCGGCGATGCAGCCGCAGCTACCACAGCAGCACCTGCAACAACCGCAGCACCGGAGTACACTCCCAAGTACGATACATGTAAGGCATACTGGCTGGATATGTCCAAGAAGGGCGACTTCACCTTCAACGGTGAGTTCCTGACCGTGACCTTCGAGGTCAAGAAGGACATCCCGGACGGTCATTATCCGGTTACCCTCTCCAAGACCGATATTGCAAGCTGGGAGGAGGTACGCTACTATCCGGAGATCATCAACGGTGAGGTAGCAGTTGGCGAGAAGGTCAACATGCAGGAGTCCATGTCCGACAAGGAATTCAGCCTGAAGGTCAACAGCGTCGAGGCAAAGCAGGGTCAGACCGTGACCATGACCATCGATCTGGCAAATAACCCCGGCTTCTGCGGCTTTGTTATCGACATCAAGTATGATGCAAACGCAATGACAATCATTGAGGCAGGCGGCGGTAAGGATTACGATACCGCAGTCAACCTCACCTGATCTGACAGAACGAAAAAACTCCCCTCCGGATGCCCGGAGGGGAGTTTTGTTGTATGGGGGCCGCATCAGGACACGTCCACCAGCTCGATGTAATCGCCGCCGAACTGCGCCACATAGTCCTTTCTGCCCTGGAGATCGTCACCGAGGAGGAGATTGAACATCTCGTCCATGCGCTCAATATCGTCCGGCATC
>ONEQ01000191.1 GCA_900316885.1 uncultured Eubacteriales bacterium
TCAGAAATCAGTTCTGTTGTTATCGACGGCTGTACTATCAAAGATTTGGTGAAGAAACCTGCAGTTGCAATTGGAACGTTAAATGCTGCCACTTCTGTGACTATCACCAATTGTACGATTGAAGGAGTTCAGAAGGGTGACCAAAGCATGTATCTGTACGAAAGTGACACTGACCTTGCCAACTTCACCAACAACTTCAGTGGTAACACATTCAACGTTAAGGATGTTGCCGAGTTGACAGCCGCTCTGAACACAGGTGCATTCAACAAGGCTGTTCTTCTGAATGACATTGCCCTCACAGCCGTCAATGAGGAACGTGGTCACGGAATGTCCTGCCAGCGTGGTATTGAGCTTGGTACCGGTCAGTGCGACGGGAGCAAGCTCCTTCCAGTTCTCGGTATTGCTGGTGCGGATCACCTGTGCAGAGGTGCCCACCGTCTTGAATGCGGACAGATCCACGGAGAGATCCGTGGAATTGCCGTTTTTATTGTACGCAACGACAACAACCTGACCGGTCGCCGGATCATACGCTGCCACGGTGCTGCCGCCGGTCTGGAGCATGATCATGCCCGGTCGGATGTAGCGGGTGTACTGACCGAAGGAATAGTATTTCTTGGTGTAGACGATCTTGTTATTGTCATGGTCGGCAACGCAGCAGCCCCAGAAACCGCCGTTCACGTTGACCATGCCCTTGTCCTTGTTGCCGTTCATGCCGACCTTGGAAATGTGGTTGTCAATGACCTGCCAGATGATCCATGCGGATGGGTTCAGACCGTTCATATCGGCGTTGATGCGCTCCGCAAGCCAGAGACCCGCGCCCATTTCACCGGCATTCGTGCCGGCAACCGAGCCGCCGTCCACCTCGGACATCCAGAGGTTCTTGCCGGCTTTCAGGGCGGTATCGCGCAGCTCCGTGCGCTTGGAGCCGCCGTAGGTGTGCGTATCGATACGGGAGATCGCCGCCTTGGCGTCATTCGAGAGCTTGTTGTAGGCATCAATCTGCGTGTCGATCGAAGTCTCGTCAGAGGCGACGATCATCGTGTCCGTCAGACCACGCTTCTGCATGGATTTCTGAAGCTCAAGGATCATGTTCGACTCGGACGTGCCGATGTCAAAGTGACAGCCCTCCTGCTTCGGGCTGTTCGCGCCCCAGAAATTGGTATACGGCTCGTTGAACGCCTCGACGCTCTGCACCTTGACGCCCCAGTCCTTCTCGTAGTGGAGGCACACCTCAGCGAGATACTCGGCAAAATCGTCGTAGCAGTCGTCCTTCAGGTTGTTCGCGCCGGGGTTCTGGTTGCCGGTGGAGCAGCCGGATTTGCACATATAATAGGGCGGCGAATTGGAGAACATCTCCACAATCATGCTGTCCCCGCACGCCTCGATGGAGCGCAGCAGCACATTGCGCTGGTTCGCGTCCTTCGTCCAGTCATAGGTTGCCTTGCTGCCGTCCCATACGGTATAGCCAGGCATATTGGAATCGGTTCGCGTGATGTGCGTATGCGCCGGATTGTCGCCGCCGCCGATGTTGAAACGGGCGATGTTCAGCCGCAGACCGTCCGGACCGTAGAATGCATCCGCCGTCTGCTGTGCCAGCGAATCCGAATACCCCACACGGTTCGCCCACCAGCACAGGGACGTACCCCAGCCCTCAAACACACCGTCATTCACCGCATAGGTCGAGTTGGGCGAAAGCTTCACGTTCACCGCAGCATCCGCTGTAAGCCCCTGCAGGAGCCCGGTCGGGAATGCCATCGCTGCCGCGCACAAAAAGCCTATCGTTTTTCTCAATCTGTTCATAGTAACCCCCCCAAGGATTCATATTTTATCTAATTATACCATGAACTTGTCCGTTTGGCAAGTAGACATTTAGCAATATTTTGCACACATTTGTCACTATTTTGACATAAAAAGTCCGTACTTTTACAGACAACAAAAAATCCCCCGCAAATGCGGAGGAGATCCTGAATCAGTAAAAAACGACTTATTGCAGCCAATCCGAAAGCAGATCCTGCAAAGCCTTGCCGGTGAACGGCTTGAACAGACATTTACCCGCCGGGATACCCATGCTCTTCATATAGGCAGGAGTTGTGCCGGTCTCGAAGTACACGCATACATCCGGGAACTGCTCACGAATGAGGTGCTCCAGCTCAAAGCCGTCGATATAAGGCATGTCCACGTCAGTCAGAACGATGTCTGTCTTATGCTGCTCCAGATATTTCAACGCCTTCTGCGCATCAAGTACATAGTGGATATCCGCATCCTTAAACAGCACGGACGTCATTCTCACAAGCTGTCCGCAGCTCATTACGCTGTCGTCAACAATCAAAATTCTCATAATCAATCCTCCGATGAAAAAACAAATATGAATATTCCATAATCCCATTCTAAATTAGTATATCACAAAATCCGACAAAATGCAACCCCTTTTTTGTGATTTCAATCATTTTTTTCAAAATTCTGCATTTTTCATATATATGCAGCCTGTTTAAGCGCATCCCCTCCCATTCTGGGAGGGGATTTGCAGAAATTATTCGCATTTTTTGTCATCCAGGACAATTGTCGCAGAGCCGAACGCCTTCAGCGGCTTGCCGTTTTCGTCGCGCTCGATGGTATACCGAAACGTGAACGGCACGCGCCCGACCGTCAGCGGGACGATTGTGGGCGGCACATCCTCGCCGTTTTCGAGGCGGCGCAGAAGATTCCGGTACATATCCGCATAATCCAGCGGGATGATACCGTCACGGATCAGCGGCTCCGGGTAATTATCCACAACAGCCGGCAGTCCCAGATCACGCATACAGCGGAAGCAGGGGCGCATCTGCTTGTTGGAGAACGTGTATTCCCACGCATAGACATTGATCTGCTCAAACGCTGCCTTGAACCGAAGCTCGCTGTCATACATCGCATCATAGCGCTTTTTCTCCGCTGTGATGTTCTTGACCAGGCAATAGAACAGATACTGGTCGCCCGCCTGTCCGATGACACGGATCTCCGAGCGTACACAGACGCGTCCGGTTCCGCAGATTGTGGAGCAAAGGGTGCGCCAGCTCTCGCTGGTCACCTCGTCGCGGGAGTGGATCGCATTGAGCATGGCGTCCTCGTAGCGCTTATGATTCTCCTCGTCAAACCACATCCACGGATCACAGCCGAGAATCTCCTTCTCGGTCATGTTCATGCCGAGTTCCTTCATATATTTCTGATTGACGCGCAGAATCTCCACCTTGCCGCGCTGGTAGGAGAAAATTGCCGCGCCGCCGACATACTGGTTGAAAATCAGCGTTTCCAGTGAATTCGGATCCCAGAAACGGCAGGAATTCATTGTATTGATGAGATCCATCGCCGCCACGACCGGCTCATGATCGAGCTGCCGCAGCTTTTGGAGAAATTCCGGCTCCTCGATGGGCTTGGAGTAGAGATAGCCCTGGATGTAGCTGCATCCGATGCTTTTCATATAATCCGCCTGCTCGACGGTCTCGACACCCTCCGCAACCACGGGCGTTCCCAGCCACTTGGTCATCTGCACGATCGAGCTGATGATGGTGCCGCCGCGTCCGCCGACCTTGCCACTCAGGAAGCGCATATCCAGCTTGATGACGTCCACATCGAGGTCTTTCAGCACGTTCAGGGACGAATAACCGCTTCCAAAATCATCCATTTCCACGGTATAGCCGCGGTGATGCAGATCCTCCAGCACGCTGGAAACCAGCTCCATGCCGCCGATGGCAGAGGATTCCGTGATCTCCACATGCAGGAGATCGACCGGGATCTCGTAGCGCTGCCGGATCGTCTCGATTTCATCGGTGTAATTCTTGCGGTAGATGTCATACCGGGACATATTGATGGAAATCGGTACGCAGGGAACCTCCATGTCCAGACATTTCCGCTGGAACCGGCATACTACCTCAAACACATGCAGGTCTGCACGGGAGATCAGATCGTTCTTTTCCAGCACCGGGATAAAATCACCGGGGTACTGCATTCCGTTCTCCGGGTCGCGCCAGCGCATCAACGCCTCCGCACCAATCATACGCCCGGTGGAGTGATTCATTTTCGGCTGATAGACTGCATAAATATGCCCATAGCGCATCGCATCAAAGAAACTGCCAACCAGTTCCTGTTCCGTCATTTTACGTTCCATTTGATTTCGCTCCTCTCATAGTATAGCAATACGCTGAAATCTTTGGTTACAATTATACCATATTCGCTAAAATATTGCAATAGCCTATGAAAATTCTATGACTTATTACAAAATATGTTTTACAATCTTATGCATTTTGCCAAGCGTTCAAAATCTCGAAATAATATTTGTACAGTCATATATTCACATCTTCCACTTATTCTTCATTTTATAGGTTGTCATGTATGAACATTTCATGTATTATATAGATAATAGCAAACATTTCAATAGAATATCATTAAATATAAACATATCTATTTCTAGGGGGAATTCGTATGCACAGAAGAAATCAGATGCTGTCACTGCTCGTGACAGCGGCGATGCTGACCTCTGCCTTCGGCGGACTGGAACCGGCATCCATCAAGGCAGCCGACGTCAACTTCACACACACCGAGTGGACGGGCAAGAACGGCACGAACGAAGTGTTTGCCGTGAACCGTACCCCGGCATCCTGTAATGCCGTGCCGTTCCAGAGCGAAAAGGCGGCAGTCAATGCGGTCTGGGACTACAATGCGCGAGCCGATTCGAGTCACCGTCGTGCAGAACGACGGAAAGGCGGCAGGCTTCCGCAGCGGCGGGTTCATGAATGCCAACTACAACCCGAATCCGGCGGACGGGTGGAAGACCGTTCAGCTTCCCAAGAGCTGGACGTGCCAGGGCTTCGACTTCCCGATCTACTGCAATGTGCAGATGCCGTGGCAGAGCAAGTACAATGAGTGGGTCACCTGCCCGAATGCGCCGACGAACTACAATCCGGTCGGTCTGTACCGCAAGAAATTCACGCTCAATAAGGGCATGAAGGCGAACGGCAGACGTGTGTACATCCAGCTCGACGGCGTGGAATCCGCGTACTATATCTGGGTCAACGGCAAGCAGGTGGGCTATTCCGAGGATACGTTCAGCCCGCACCGCTTCGATC
>ONEQ01000264.1 GCA_900316885.1 uncultured Eubacteriales bacterium
CGGGTCATCATGAATGTCATTCTGGAGCGACAACAGTTTTTTGAGGAAATCCAGGCATCGGAGTCGGAGATTCCCATGGACACCCGAATGCTGATGGCGATCACACTGATCATCATTGCTGTCCTTTGCCGTATGATACTCGGAATCCATTTGTACATCGGGATGTCTGCACGCGCCGAGGGACTTGGCAGTAAAAAACGAACAGGCTATCTGATTGCGACAGGCGTTTTCATTCTGCTGTATGGTGTCGGGATTGTGTCCGAAATCCTCCAATATCAAACCTGCTTTCAGGGGATCACGGATGCCGCAGCGACCGTTTTCATTGATATGACCATGCTGGTGACGCTCATCGAGCTGATGTACAATGCCGTCCGCGCCAGAAAAATAACCGCGCAGCTCGCAGAACAGGGGTGAAAACAACATGCAGACAGATTTTCATTACTATGCGACCTATTGTGCGGCGTTTCTGGCAGGATATTCCCATGAAGATAGCCTGACGATCTGCTACAGTGCGCAGTTTGTGGACTGGTGCTCGCGAACCTATCTTTCCCGCCTGAAAGCCCCTCTTTCCGCAGCGACCACACAGCTTCAGCTGGAGCTGATGGACGCCGGCACCGATCCGGTCGGCTTGCAGGACATCACACGCATCTGGGCTTCGTTCCATTTTCTGCCCCGTGATCTGTATGCCCCGAAAGAGAAATGCTCCAAGCGCTACCGGAACAAATTCCGCATGATCTGCGGTCCGAACAGCGACCTTGCCGCCAGAACCGTGGAGCTTGCCAAGGGAAAAAGCCTACAGGCAGCCGGTGTTGCCATGCATGTCATCGCGGATACATGGGCGCACCAGTATTTTGCCGGAACGCCCTCCCTTGTCATCAACAACACCAACCAGCATTTCTATGAGATTCTTCCGGAGGGCGACCGGAAGATTCAGTTCCGGCACAGTGCATCCCTGCCGGACGATCTGGAGAAAAGCATTTACACCTGCTCCCTGTTTCAGAGCAGTGAAAACTCCATCATGAACCTCGGTCACGGACGTGCCGGACATCTGCCGGATTACAGCTTTATCCGGTACCGATACCTCCCGGCGTGGGGCGATTATGAGGAGATCGTCAAGGATAATCCCAAGGAATACTACAACGCCTTCTGCCAGCTCATCTATGCGATGCAGTACCTGCGCGGGGAGCGTCCCGCCTTTGAGACCGGACAGTATGCATGGGAGACAGCCGCGCCCCATGAGGCAAAGATACGGAACATTCTGGAAACAAGGCAGCTGGATTCCTGTGCAGACTGGGCGGCATTTGCCAAATCCCTTTCCGGGCAGGATGTGCCGGATTTCGACCAGAACCAATACGCGCAGGAGTACATACAGGCGGACAAGGCAGCCAAGGATGACACCTTCCTCGGAAAGTTCATTCTTGCGGCGCTGGCACAGAAAAGCATGGTCACAAACCAGATCTTCCGTTCCGGCAGTCTGCTGGCAGGCTTTTCTGTGGACTTTGCGGAAAAGGGCTTCAAAGGCATCCGTGATTTCCAGAGGCTTGTCAAACAGGCAGAAAGGGGGCAGGATCATGGGGAAATTTGAACGTGTCCGGAATGTCCTGATCGGCATTCTGACGATTGTAGTGAGCCTTGTTATGCTGCTCTTGGAGCCGGAGATCAGCTTTCTGATTGCCGCGATCATTCTCTCATTTTCGCTGTTGGGTATGGGGATCCGTCTCCTGATATACTATTTCGCAATGGCTCGCCACATGGTCGGCGGCAAAATACAATTGTATGTCGGGCTGATTGTGCTGGATTTCGGTATCTTCACGATGACGCTGACCGATGTGCCGCACCTGTACCTCATCCTGTATCTGCTCGGAACGCACGCATTCGGCGGTGTGATCGACATTCTCCGCGCACTGGAAGCCAAACGCAACGGATCCTCGTGGAAGCTGAAAACCAGTCAGGGTGCTGTGAATCTGATCGTTGCAATTCTTTGTCTCTTTTCCCTCGGCTCGACCAGACTGCTGGTTGTACTGTACTGTCTGGGACTGTTCTATTCTGCGTTCGTCCGCATCATTTCCGCATTCCGGAAAACGGCAATCGTATATATCCAGTGAACGCATCCCAAATCCAAGAAAGAGCTGAATGAAACGCTGAACATTGATGAACATTATCACGATCTTTCATGGGATAATAATATCATAAGCCACTTCACGTTTAGAACTGCCGGAAATCTTAATTTTACCCAAAATCGTTCCCTCCTTGTATGAGAAAACAGCAGCGAAAACCCTATTATAAGGAATTCGCTGCTGTTTTTCTGGCGTTCCCGAGGTGATTCGAACACCCGCCCTACCGCTTAGGAGGCAGGCACACGGTCTTTTTCCAGTTCCGGTAAGCACCTCTAATTATCAAGATTCCGCGTAGTTGCGTACATTTTAATGCTAGTCATTCCGCACAGCACGTTTTGTCACGGGTAATCCCCTGTGGTATTTCCCGATTTTGTTGGCGGATGTTGGCGTTTCACAAGCCCGATCTGTTTCAGCACAAACTGAAATGGAGGGCTATTTTTATGCTTCAAACAGGAATTCCTGCCTGCGATGCGCTGATCGAAATGTCGATCGTCGGGAACATCATCCCGCAAAGCTGGTACCGCACCATTGTCAAGAAAGATCTCAAAAACCCCAAGCCCCACCTGCTGGCGATCAATGTCCTTTCGGATATTGTCTACTGGTATCGTCCGGTTGAGGTTCGGGACGAGCATACCGGCACGTTGACCGGGTATCGGAAGAAATTCTCCGGTGATCTACTGCAAAGAAATTATACACAGCTTGCAGAGCAATTCGGCTGCTCCGAACGACAGGCGAAAGAGGCTGTTGTCTTTCTGGAGGAGCTTGGTGCGATCCGCCGTGTGTTCCGCACGATTGAAACCAGAGGAACCGTCAGCAGCAATGTGCTGTTCATCGCTCTGGATGCAGAACGCCTGCACACACTCACCTACCCCTCTGACGAAATTTTGCCAGAGGTCTGCCCGGATTCTGAATTCTGCTACACCTGTGTCGGAATTCTGTCAGACGTATACAGAGAATACTACAGAGATTACAACAAAGAATTCAACAAAGATTTCTGAGGAAAAATCTGTCTGTCAGACAGACAGGCGCGTGCGCGAGCAAACAGCATTTGCGGATGTGGAAAACATGGAAACGCTTGTCAGCAGAATCAGAGATCAAGGAACGATTCCTGTACTGGATTTGAAAAGAAGTCGGATGCTGGTTCACTGGCTTTGCGAGTATGACTTCTACCTGAAATATGCTCCGGAGAAAACGCAACTCAAGGACGAAGAACATCTGAAAGCCTACAAGCTGTTTGTGGAATGCCTGTGCAGCATGATGACTTCCAGCGGTGAGCAAAAGTACTGTGATGAAATCGTGACTTCTGCGGATGTACGCGACGCGATGCAGCGGCTCGCGCCGAATTTCGTTTGCGGTGAACTGGACGAATTTGCGATGGAGACGGTGAACATTTTCTGCGATGCGATGGATTGCCACAACATCCAGAACGTCAAAGGCTACATGAAGTCGATCATCTGGAACGGGTTCAGCGAGTTCCCTGTCAATCAGGAAACGTACTGATCACGGTTCGTAACCCTCGTAGAAATACGACTGCTCGATGCTCTTGAAGATGATCTCGCGATCGTTCACTTTGTCGGTGAGATTCGGCTGAATGAGAAAGCGCAATTCCAGATCATTGACCGGACTGCGTTCCATTGCCTGCAAGTATTGCTCCTTGTCAATCTGCGACCAGTCCACAACTGTACCGAGATTCTTTTTCAGCATTAAGTCCAACCAGATACGGGTGCTCCTGCCGTTGCCTTCCATGAACGGATGCGCG
>ONEQ01000192.1 GCA_900316885.1 uncultured Eubacteriales bacterium
GCGGAAACTGATCAGTGCCGGCAGCGAGCTGCAGTTCCGGAATTTTTTGTCGATAATAGCCTTGCGGACTGCGCAGGAACTGCATTACGACACGATAGCTAACAGCGTCGGGATTGATGTCCGGACTTGTAAACACTACGGCTTAGTTTTCATAATTACTCCATATAAAATTTCTCCCCACGGCTGTTACCATTGTAATTTTCTGTTGAAATTATTTTGATATGTACGTATTATGGCGCAAGATTTAGTTTAACAGTAACACAATGGGAATATAACAATTATGCCGGATATCAAATATATTGTCGAAAACACCGATGAAGTTAAAAAATCATTAGGGCGCAAAGGCTATGAAGCCGCTAAAATTGATGCTCTGATCAATCAATACAAAGAGCTCAACAAACTAAAAACTGCCGTTCAAAGCGGAGCTGAAGAAAAAAACAAACTTAGCAACGCCATAAAATCGGCTCCGGCACAAGAAAAAGCTGAAATTATTGCCAAAAGCAAACAAATCGGCGAAGAAATGAAAGCAACGCAAGCCGAACTGGATAAGGCCCAGGCCGAGTATGACTTAATGATGTTAGGATTGCCCAATATGCCCAGTGCTGATTGTCCTGATGGTAAGGATGACAGTGAAAATGTTGTTATTCGCAAATGGGGCGAACCCACTAAATTTGCCTTTACTCCCCGCGATCATATTGAGTTGATGGAGCTGAACAACTGGGGCGAGATGGAGCGCATTGCTCGCATTTCCGGCACGCGCACTTATGCTATAAAAAATGATTTAGCCCAATTAGAATTGGCTATGCACATGATGGTTTTAGACAAATTGCGCGCCCAAGGTTTTACCGTTATCACCGTCCCTTCAATCTCAAAAGAAAAACCTTTATACGGACAGGGATATTTACCGTTTTCCCGTGATGAAATATACTATATGCCGGCTGACGACATATATCTTTCCGGCACCGCCGAACTAATCTTAAACTCCATGCACGCGGACGAGATTTTATCGGAAAATCAGCTGCCGATTTTATATGCCGGATTTTCGCCGTGTTTTCGTCGTGAAGCCGGAGCTGCCGGCAAAGACACCCGCGGGCTTGTGCGTGTACACCAGTTTATGAAGACCGAGCAATTCGTTATTTGCAAAAACGACATTAACGAAAGCGAAAAATGGCACCAAAAATTGTTACAAATATCGGAAGAAATTTTGCAAGACTTGGAAATTCCTTATCAGGTTTTGGATATTTGCACCGGCGACATGGGCGCTCACCCCTACACCGGCTACATGAAGCGTATCATCAAGGACACCGGCAACTGCTGGCAGAATATCTGGGTTCACTGCTGGGATACCGTGTGGGGCGGCGTGTTCGCAAAGCTCGCACCGATTACCAACATCGCTCGCGACTGGTACATCTTCCGCTGGAACCTCGAGTTCTGGTCCGGTATGGAGCCCGCTGATGCGGAAAAGGCAACCGGGCTGAAGCCGGCGGTCACCTCCCACAAGAAGTTCGGCACCGACGACGAGGTCTGGAACAAGAAGATCAGCTCGAAGCGCTGGTTTACGCTAAGGAGACCGGCGATTTCACTTTCGCGGACTGGGCGAAGGGTCAGATGGAGTATATCATGGGCAACAACCCGATGGGACGCTCCTACATCGTCGGCTATGATCTGGAGAACGGTGCATGCCACCCGCATCACCGTGCCGCACACGGCTCTACGACCCTGAACATGGACGATCCGGCGGATCAGGTACATGTGCTCTGGGGCGCACTGGTCGGCGGTCCGGATGCAATGGACTGGCACCGTGACGAGACAAAGGACTACATCTACAACGAGGTCGCCGTGGACTACAATGCCGGATTCGTCGGCGCTTGTGCAGGTCTGTACAAGTACTACGGCAAGGAAGCCGGCGACAAGCCGGAGGAGAATTTCCCGCCCTCCGAGGAGAGCATGAAGGGCAAGATCGAGGAGTACACCGTCAAGGCGGCTGTCGGTCAGGAGGATGCACGCTCCACCCAGGTGCTCATCGAGGTTGATAACCACGCATTCCTGCCGCCGCGTTATCTCGGCGCTTTCGATATCCGCTACTACTTCAACATTTCCGAGCTGCTGGAATCCGGTCTGAAGCTGGAGGATCTGGAGCTCCGGTCCGACTATGATTCCATTAAATCCGCAACCAACGGCGAGTATGTCGTGGATGCGACTCTGGTACAGTACACCGCTGCAGGCGACTGCTATGTGAACATGCACTTCCCGGACTACAAGTTCTACGGCAAGGAGCAGTTCCAGTTCGCACTGGTCAATCCCACACTGACGGCTGATTACAAGCAAGTATGGGATCCGACAAATGACTACAGCCGCAAGCTCATCCGTACCGCGGACGAGATCGGTAAGGAGCTGAATATCGCGCCTGAGCTGACCGATGGTCTGACGATGTATGCAGAGGGTAAGCAGGTCTGGGGCGAGGCTCCTAAGGGCGCTCCCGCACCGGAGAATGCGGATCCTGTTGAGACAAAGCCCACCACCGAGGTTAAGACCCCCAATACCGTGAAATACGGTGATGTCAACAACGATAAGACTGTCGATATTATGGATGTCATCGTACTGAACAAGTATCTGCTGGGTCTGGCAGATCTCAAGACAGAGAGTCAGGCAAATGCAGACGTGGACAACAGCAAGAAGATTGACGGACAGGATTCCCTGTACATCCTGAAATGCGCACTCGAAATGATCACGCTCCCCGTCAAGAAGTAAACATAACAGCCCCCGGATTCGGATCCGGGGGCTGCTTTTTGGATACAAGAAAGCCAGTCCGTTGCGGACTGGCTTTTGTTTTAGAGAGCTGTTACATAGCGCAGGCAGATGTAAATCGTAGAGATCAGCATTACAATGATCGTTGCGGGAGCCATCTTTTTGCAGTACTCGCCCCAACCGATCGGGTGACCGGCTTTGGCTGCGGCAGAGGTGCCGACTACGTTTGCGGATGCACCAATCGGGGTTGCGGAGCCGCCGACGTCGGTACCCATTGCCAGGGACCATGCAAGCGTTGCGAGGATCGGATCGCTTGTACCTGCCAGATCCTTGATGATCGGAACCATGGTCGCTGCGAACGGGATATTGTCAATGAATGCGCTCGCGATACCGGATACCCAGATGATGATCGCTACCATCAGGTAGTAGTTGGAGCCGCATACCTTGCTGATTGCGTTTGCGATGATCTCCAGAACGCCCGTCTCCTCCAGACCGCCGACAACGACGAACAGACCGGTGAAGAACAGCAGTGTCTTGTAATCCACGCCCTTGAGGACTTCCAGGATATGCTTGCCGGATGTGATGAGCGTAACAAGTGCGATCGCTACGCCGATGAATGCGACTGTCAGTCCGGTGCTGCTGTGGGTGACAAGCAGTGCAACCGCGCAGAGGAAGATCACGGTGCTGATTGCGAAGCCGGTCTTGTCGGTGATGAAGCTCTCCGGTGACGGGAGATTGTCATAGTCGGATGCAGATGCCGAGCTGACAAGGCTTTTCTTCATGACGAAGTAGAAGTATGCCACGATGAAGACGAACGAGATCAGGGCTGCTACACCGGTGTTCTCCACGAAATCCATGAAGGAGTAGTGCAGATTCGAGCCGATGATAATGTTGGGCGGATCGCCGCACATCGTTGCCGAACCGCCGAGGTTCGCGCAGAAGATCTCGGACATAATCATGGGCACCGGATTGAACTTCAGCAGACGGGACAGCTCAATGGTAACCGATGCCAGGAACAGGATGACGGTAATGGAGTCAATGAACATTGCCAGAATGAATGACATTACCATGAATGCGAAGAAGATCGGGATGGTTTTATAGTGGACGAACTTCGCGATTCTTCGGCAAAGCCAGTTGAAGAATCCGACTCGCGCCATACCTTCGACCATGACCATCATGCCGCCGAGAAACAGGATCGTCGCCCAGTCAATACCGCCGGATTCAGTTTCCGCGCCGGTCGTTCGCCAGAACTCCGCGGTAAAGATGGAGGAAAGATTGATTACATGCCACATTGCCCCCAGATCCTTCATGCAGATGCCGAACACTGCGATCAGTGTCAACGCTCCGCAGCCGAGGGTAACATAATGCTTCTCGATCTTGTCCATGATGATGAGAATGAACATCGCCACAAAAATGACGATCGCAACAACTTGTGCTGCCATGCCATCGACTCCTTTCAAATGCGCTTCAGGGCGCATTTAACCTAAATTTTACATGCACCATTCTTTATTATAACATGCATTCTCCATAAGTCAACCGTAATATTCCGGATTTATGACATTTTTGGAGACTTGCATAGAATTTTGTAGTTTCAGCGCAATTATGTGTGAGATAGTATTTTCTTATAATTCTCTACGTTCTGTATATTTATACTTAAATATTATCGTTACTATATCCAAAAACGATTCGATATTTTTGGCTTGCGTTTCGGTTTTGAATATGCTATAATGAAGAAAAGAGCTTTTTAATCGTTTAGGTATTACATTTTAAGGTTCTTTTAAGCTTGACAGAGTAGAATATGAACATAATATGAAATGAGAGACTTTTGTATAACAAATTATTACAGAAGGTGATCTTATGAGACAGAATGAATTAACCAGACGGGTAATGGCTTCCCTGCTGGCGGCAGGTCTGCTGTTTTCCCATACCGCAGCATTTCCGGCGGCAGCAGCGGATGTTCCGGATTTTTCCAGACTCGGTGCGGTCGGCACGCTGACAGCTGCCCAGACGAAGGCGGCGGCTGAAAGCATTTACAATGCGCTGCAAAATCATCAGAATGTTGCAAAGCTGTCCACCAAATCCGGTGAGCGGATCTCCGCCAGCACGGAGAATATGGACTCGCTCATGAATGTCTATGCGACGGTTATCGGCGGCTGGGATGTCGGCGTTCTGGCAATCAAGAACCAGATCAGTACCCGGATCAGCTCCAGTTATGCGTACGGCTCGATCCTCAGCGGCGTTAATTTCCAGTACCTTGTCAGCGATTCGGAGTATGCTTCGGAATACAAGTCCATGATAGGCAAGCTGGATGCGATCAGTGAACAGGTTCATGATGACTGGTCTCCGGTTGAGAAGGCGCTGTTCCTGCATGAATATATGGCGGTTCATTACAATTACGATTATACCGAGTATTCCACCCATGACGAGGAGTACTACTGCCATACCGCCTACAATCTGCTGCGGACCGGCAAGGGCGTGTGCGAGGCATATGCATGGCTCCTTAATCTCCTGCTGGAGCGGCAAGGGATTGAGTCATATATGATGTGCAGCGATTCCATGCTCCATGCATGGAATGTTGTGAAGCTGGATGAGGGCTGGGCACATGTCGATGTTACATGGGATGACTGCTATCAGGAGCATGCCGGTATTGTCAGACATATTGGCTTCCTCAAGGGGCACGATGCGTTTGCTGCGGCTGAGCATACCGGTGATGACTGGAAGCTCAGCACAGGTACCCCGGAGAGTGAGCTGAAGATCACGGACAAGTATGACAACGGCTTCTGGGCAAGCAGTACCTCGGCTATCCAGTATTATCAGGATGGATGGCTGGCGATCATTCCGGATACGAAAACGTCGAATATCGGCTGGTTCAATCTGTATCAATATGATGCAGCATCGAACGCTGCAAAGGAAACTTCCCTGCTGTCGCTCTGCGAATACTGGACGGTTCCGGGAAAGAACAGCTACTATGTCTCTCCTTATATTGTTCCGGCTGTTTATGAGGGGACGCTGTACTATTCCACACCGACTTCCATTCTCGCGCTGGTGGACGGCGAATCCCAGTGGGTATATGATCTGACGGACGAACAGGCACAGGCGTATCGGATCTATGGCATGTATATTGACGGGGATACCTTGTATTATGATCTCTCTGCATCCTTGAAGGATACTGTCACGGAGTGCAGTATTCCCATGAAGTCGATTTATCCTGTGACACCTGCTGAAACGACGGCACCTACTGCCGCAGCGACTACAACAACCGCCAAGGCAACCACCACCGCCAAGGCGACAACCACCACAAAGGCAACTACTACCACCAAGGCAACCACCACCACCAAGGCGACAACCACCGCCAAGGCAACCACCACCGCCAAGGCAACCACCAAACCACCACCAAGGCGACAACTACCACCAAGGCGACAACTACCACCAAGGCGACCACCACCACAAAGGCAACGACCACTACCAAGGCAACGACCACTACCAAGGCAACCACCACCGCCAAGGCAACAACTACCACAACGATTCCTCCGCAGACAACTGCTGCTACGACGGTTCAGACAACGACGATGCCTCCAACGACTGAACCGGTTCCGGTTTCCGGCGATCTTGACGGTGACTGGGTAATAACGGTCAGCGATGTGATTACGCTGAACCGGTATCTGCTCGGAGCAGGCACGCTGCCGAAGGAAGCCTATGCAAGCGCGGATCTGCTTGCAGACGGTGTGATCGATACTTATGATCTCGCACTGCTGAAACGTGCAGTCCTTTCGCAGAACTAAACAAAAACAGCTCCCTTTTCCATGACGGAAAAGGGAGCTTTACATTTATTCCTGTGCTTTGCCGCATTTGTAGCAGAATTTTGCATCTGAGTTGACAAGCTCGCCGCCGCAGAAACGGCAGAATTTGCGTGTTGTCGATGCACTTGTCTCAGGCTGGGGGATCTCAGGTACATTTGTGATCGGTGCCGCGGGCTTTGTCAGCGCTACAGCCGGTGCGGGTGTGGGTGCCGGTACCGGCATCACACGGGTGCGCGGCTGCTTTTCACGGTGGCTGAGTCCCTGCAGAGCCGAGGCTGCCGCATTCCAGAGCATGCCGAAGGCAAACAGCGCACAGGATGCCAGGCAGCAGAGACCGCCTGCCGCAATCGGTGCGGAATGGAGCATGGTGACTGTCTCCTTCAGATAAGCATGTCCGCTGAGACTGGCAATCACAGGTGCCAGCAAGCCGCCGAATAATACCAGTGCGCCGGGGACAACACAGGTGACCGCAAATCGCTTGATGCCTGTACCGACGCGGTCATGACTCTTGACGCTGATGATGATCATCCACACGAGCAGGAGCAGGAGCAGACCGCCGAGTACATACCAGATCCATTCGGAAACTGCTGCAAAGAGCAGCTTCGCGGAAAAACCGCAGCAAAGCGATTCACGCATCTTCTTGTTCCAGTTTTCCAGATCGGGCTTCATGTTGCGCAGAATCTGGGGATTGTTCTCGGCAAAATCATGCGTACCGGTATACAGGCGGATCGTGCTGTCGTTCTTGACAAGCAGCGCTTCGATCTCCGGGGTCATGATCTCCGGGAACTCGCGGCTGGATCGCTCCGGGCTTGCCACAAAACTGGTATAGCCTTCTGCCTTCTGTCCGACCCAATCCTTGAAGGTTCCGTTTTGCAGAACCTTTGTCAGCTTATCGTCCGAGATGACACCCTCACCGATGTAGTCACGGTTGAGCTTGGTGACAAGCGTTGTACCGTCAGAAAGCGTCATTTCGTCCAGCTTGATCTTACTGAACGCCTTTCCGACCAGCTCTTCGTACACAAAACGATGGGCAGTATAGCAGCCGAGCAGAACCGTACACAGCAAACATGTCAGAATCACGCTGATGACTGTCAGAGCGACTGATTTTCCCTTGGTATAGGGCATTTTTTCTTTTACCATTTCATTCATACATGCATCCTCCATCACACTTCATTCATACGGGGTTTCTTTATCTTCTTCTGTTATTCTTTTTGCCGTCCTTGAGCATCGTCAGGCTGATCCGACTGCGCTTGACATCCACGTCGAGCACCCAGACCTTGACGACATCCCCAACCTTGACGGCTTCCAGGGGATGCTTGATGTAGCGATCGCAGATCTGCGAGATGTGAACCAGTCCGTCCTCATGAACGCCGATATCCACAAAACAGCCGAAATCCACGATGTTCCGTACGGTGCCCATGAGCTCCATGCCGGGGGTGAGATCCTTGATCTCCATGACATTGCCGGAACGCAGCAGCGGCGGCGGGAGCAGATCACGCGGGTCGCGCCCGGGCTTCTGCAGCTCCGATACCATATCGTCCAGCGTATAGCCGCCGATGTCCAGCTCCTTTTCAAGCGTCGATCTGCCGGCTTTCTTCACCTGATCCGAGAGCCCGTCCAGCTTTCCGGCGGCGGCATCCTCCAGACTGTAGCCGAACCGCGCCAGCAGCTTTTCGGCTGCGGCATAGCTCTCCGGATGTACTGCCGTATTGTCCAGCGGATCCGTACCGCCCGGGATGCGCAGGAAGCCGACACACTGTTCAAATGCCTTCGGTCCGAGCTTCGGCACCTTGAGCAGCTGCCTGCGGTTCGCAAAGGCGCCGTTCTCCTCGCGGTACTTGACGATATTCTTGGCAACAGTTGCCGAGATGCCCGCAATATGGGACAAAAGCGGTGCAGATGCCGTGTTTACGTCAACGCCGACGGAATTCACACATTCCTCTACCACGCCGTCCAGTGCGGTTTGCAGCTCCTTGGGGGGCATGTCGTGCTGATACTGCCCGACGCCGATTGCCTTCGGATCGATCTTGACCAGCTCTGCCAGCGGATCCTGCAGGCGGCGGGCAATGCTGACGGCACTTCGCAGCGCAACATCGTACTCCGGGAATTCCTCCGCGGCAAGCTCGGATGCGGAGTACACCGATGCGCCTGCCTCGGAGACAACCATGTAGCTGACCTTATGCTTGAGGGTCGGGAGCAGATCGGCAATGAAACTCTCGCTTTCACGCGATGCCGTGCCGTTTCCGATGGAAACTGCCGCGATGTTGTACTTGTCCACGAGCGCGGTGACCTTTTTGTTCGCCTCGGCAAT
>ONEQ01000238.1 GCA_900316885.1 uncultured Eubacteriales bacterium
TGGCGGAAGCAGAAACCAAGGAGCTTTGCGAAAAAATGGTCGGTAGCATTGTAGATGTCATCAAGGCAAAGGGGCACGAAGCATAAGTGCAAATGCGTATCAGAAAGCGTTCTGTCCGGAAGGAACAGAGCGCTTTTCGCATTGTACAAGAAATTACTATATAGCACAAAATGATGCTAGACAGAAAAATTGATTCATGATATAATAAAATTACTATAAGACGAAAAACGAACGGAATACCGATATTTTTATATGATAATTGAAAGGAGTAATACTATGCTGAAGCAGTACGGATTTTACAAGGGTGTGAACCTCGGAGGCTGGTTCTCGCAGTGTGACTACAGCGACGAGCGTCTGGATACCTTCATTACCGAGCCGGATTTCAAGGGGATAGCGGCGTGGGGCGTGGATCATGTGCGCATTCCGGCGGACTATAACATCGTCGAAAACGAGGACGGCACCTGGAATGAAAAGGGCTTTGCACGTCTTGAACATGCATTTGCATTGGCAAAAAAATACAATCTGCATGTAGTGCTTGATCTGCACAAGACACCGGGTTTTTCCTTTGACGAGGGTGAGAACGAGGCAGGTCTGTTTGACAGCGATGAGCTGCAGGCAAGATTTTACCGTCTTTGGGAGGAATTTGCCAAGCGCTTCGGTGACCGCCCGGATGAGATCGCGTTTGAACTCCTGAATGAAGTGACAAACAAGGAATTTCAGCTGGCATGGAACCGCATCATCAAGGAAATTGTGCCGCGTATCCGCAAGTTTGCGCCGAAAACGCTGATTCTCATCGGCGGCTATGACAACAATGCCGCATGGGCGGTTCCGGCGCTGGATGCACCGGCAGATGATCGGATCGTGTTCAATTTCCATTGTTACGAGCCGCTGGTGTTCACGCACCAGGGCGCAACCTGGACAGACAAGATCGACCCTGCAAAGCGCATGGCATTCGAGGACAGCGAGACATGCGAGCAGTACTTCGAGGATCTGATCGCAGATGCTGTGGCGACAGCAAAAAAATACAACGTGCCGCTCTACTGCGGGGAGTACGGCGTGATCGACCGTGTGAACGGAGATGACACACTCAAGTGGTATCAATGCATTCACAAGGTACTGGAGCGCCATAATATCGGGCGCTGCGCATGGACGTACAAGGAGCTCGATTTCGGTTTGACGGATACGAGACTCGACACGGTTCGTCGGGAAGTTGTACAATCACTGTGATAAAATTTTGTTAAGAATCACTGCCAAAGTCAAGAATTTACCACATTTATCAAAATCGTGATAGCATCGAACCGAAAAACGTGATATACTGAAATTACCAAAAGCGGAATGCGCTATTCCGCGTTGGAATATTATGATCCGCGGATCACAGATTCGCAAAATCTCAAATTTCGAGAGGGGAAATCGATCATCATGAACAAGAAGATGACCAGAAAGCTCGCAGCAGGTCTTGCTGCAATCGCAATGCTGACCACTGCGATGCCGGTATCCAGCCTGACCGCATTGGCTGCACCCGGCGAAGTCTTCACGTCCAACTTTGACAACGGCATGGGCGACTGGAGCATGTACAAGGAGCCCAAGGGCGATGCAACGCTCAAGGCTGACGGCGGCAAGCTCGCACTCAACATCAAGTCTGTTGGTGACAAGAACTATGCAGTTCAGATGGGTCTGGGTCTGATCCCGCTGTACAAGAACGCAAAGTATCGTCTTTCCTATGAGATCTCCTGCACGACTGAGCGCTATGTCGAGGGTATGATCCAGCAGAACGGCGGCACCTATCAGGCATATGTCTGGGATGGTCTGAATGTTGGCCCGACCGCACAGAAGGTAGAGCACGAGTTCACCATGAAGGAAGACAATGACCTGATGGCAAAGCTCGTATTCAACTGCGGCCTTCAGGAGAACGATCCTGCAAACCTGCCGGCACACACTATCTACCTCGACAATGTTAAGCTCGAGTGCCTGGATGACAGTGCAGCGGACAAGACCATCGCAGGTGCAAAGACCGCTTCCATCATGACCAACCAGATCGGCTACAAGCCGAATTCGCAGAAGATCGCTGTGTTCCGCGGCGTGACCAATCAGACAGAGTTCACCGTTGCCGATGCTTCTACCAAGAAGGTTGTTTATACCGGCAAGCTCTCCGCAAAGATGGGCAACTCCGGCGCCGGTGAGGATGACTGGCAGGGCGATTTCTCCTCTGTTAAGGAGACCGGTAAGTATATTATTACCTGCACCGGTCTTGAGGACAGTTATCCGTTCGAGATCTCCGCAAATCCGTATTCCGATCTGTTCGATGACAGCGTGAAGATGCTGGCTCTCCAGAGATGCGGCGAGGCTGTTTCCGGCGGCAAGTTCAGCCATCCGGCATGCCACACCTCTCTGGCAACAATCTACGGCACCAACCAGAAGATCGACGTGACCGGCGGCTGGCACGATGCCGGTGACTACGGCAGATACGTTGTAGCCGGTGCAAAGGCAGTCGGTGACCTGCTGTATGCATATCTTGCAAATCCGAACAAGGCAATCCTTGACGAGACTAAGTACGAACTCGACTGGATGCTCAAGATGCAGGCAGACAACGGCGGTGTTTACCACAAGGTAACCTGCGAGAGCTTCCCGGGCTTTGTAATGCCGGAGGATGAGACCGCAGAGCTGATCGTTACCCCGATCTCCTCCACTGCAACCGCTGATTTCTGTGCATCGATGGCACTGGCAGCACAGGCTTACAAGACTGCGGATTCCGCATATGCAGCAAAGTGCCTGGCAGCTGCAGAGAAGGCATGGAAGTACCTCGAGGCGAACCCGAACTTCAACTTCTCCAATCCGTCCGGTGTCACCACCGGTGAGTACGGTGACAAGACCGACAAGGACGAGCGTTACTGGGCAGCTTGCCAGCTCTATGTAACCACTGGTGAAGCCAAGTATCTCCAGGCTGCTGAGTCCATCGGCACCAAGGATGGTTTGGACTGGGCAACCGTTGGTGACTACGGCAATATTGCGCTCCTGACTAATCCGAAGGCAGATAAGAGCAGCAGCGCTTACACCAAGGCTAAGTCCACTGTCATCAGCGAGGCTGACACCTTTGTTTCCAATTCCTCTAAGAATCCCTACGGTGTGGCTCTGACCAAGTTTGACTGGGGCAGCAACATGACCGTTGCCAATGCAGGCATCATCTGCGGTCTGGCATATCAGCTCACCGGCGAGGCTAAGTACCTGAACGCAGCAGAAGCACAGCTCAACTACCTGCTCGGTTCCAACCCGCTGAGCACCTGCTTCGTAACCGGTTACGGTACCGTTTCTCCGAAGAACCCGCACCATCGTCCTTCCGTAAAGCAGGGCGAGGCAATGAAGGGCATGCTCGTCGGCGGCGTCAACTCCGCACTCGAGGACGATGCAGCAAAGGCATACCTGAAGGAAGCGGCTCCCTACAAGTGCTGGATCGATAACGCAGATAGCTATTCCACCAATGAGATCACCATTTACTGGAACTCTCCGCTAACCTATCTGCTGACCATTACTGATACCAACGGTTCCACAACCCCGTCTCAGGATCCTAATCCGCATGAACAGATTTTTACTGGGTACAGCGGATCTGAATGATAAGCAGAGAAAGAATGCCGATGTTGATCTGAACGGCGTTACGGATTCTCAGGATTCCCTGTATATCTTGAAGTATGTTGTCGAGAGCATCAAGTCTCTGCCGGTAAACGGCACGAATCCGGTGCAGCCGACTGAGCCGACCACCAAGGCAAATGATCCGACCAGCACCATCAAGGACTATGGTACTCCAATGGACGCAAATGCGACCATGGTATCTGATTTCCGTACAGGCAAGGGCGGCGACTTCTTCGCATCTGACGGATGGAC
>ONEQ01000012.1 GCA_900316885.1 uncultured Eubacteriales bacterium
GGTCTGACAAATCTCAAGTACGAGGAAAAGGACATCGAAAATTCGAAAACGATCAAGAAGTTCAGCACCAAGGATCTGGCATTCTGTTGCCGTCAGCTCGCAGCGATGCTGACATCCGGTCTGACGCTGGTCAAGGCTCTGGATATCCTGAGCAAAGAGCAGCCGACCGAGCAGGCAAAAGAAGTATGGCAGAGCGTGTACGAGAACGTACAGAAGGGTGAATCCTTCTCCAGTTCTCTGGAAATGTACCGCGGCGTATTCCCTGAGTTCCTGATTTCTATGGTTAACGCTGGTGAGACATCCGGTCAGCTGGATATCATCATGCAGCGTATGTCCGATCACTACGCAAAAGAAAACCGCATGAACAATACCATCAAGGGCGCTATGACCTACCCGATCATTCTGGGTGTTATGTGTATCGCCGTTGTCATCGGTATGTTCACCTTCATCATGCCGACGTTCGCCGGTATGTATGAGAACCCTGACGATATGCCTCCGTTTACCAAGATTATGATGGGCTTCTCTGACTCCCTTGTACATTTCTGGTACATCTATCTGATCGTGGTTGCCGGTGCCGTTTTCGCTATCACGTACGTCATGAAAATTCCGAGCACACGTCTCAAGTGGGATAAGTTCATTATCAAGGCTCCGACAGTCGGCCCGCTGGTTGTCAAGATCTACACGGCACGATTTGCAAGAACACTTTCTTCGCTCTACTCCTCCGGTATCCCGATGGTAGAGTGCCTGCGCCGTTCTTCCGCAATCCTCGGTAACCGCTACATCGACGAGTGCTTTTTGAACGTTATTGATGAGGTAAAGCAGGGCGAAACACTGTCTTCTTCTATTCAGAGAACGGAGATCTTCGATTCCATGTTCTGCTCCATCATCTTCGTAGGTGAGGAGGCAGGTGCGCTGGATACGATCCTTTCCAAGACTGCTGAGTATTATGATGAAGAGGCTGACTCCGCAGTTGGCCGTCTGGTATCCCTGCTCGAGCCGGTTATGATCATTATCATGGGTATCGCAGTATGCTGCCTGCTGCTCGCAGTATTCCCGGCACTGTACGGTTCCATGGAGTCGATCGCGGCTTAATCAATCAAAACCAATCACAGAGAGGTGGAAAACTAAATGCTTTCATTTGACGTTACTGATAGAAAAATCCGTATTATTAAAGGTACGGAGAGCAATGGCAAGATCAAGATCTCTGCTGCTGCTGAGATCGCCCTGGAAGAGGCAGTCATCGTAAACGGTCATGTCAATGACATCAACCGTGTAGCAGTTCTCATCAACCAGGTTCTCAAGCGCAACAACATGCCTGACAAGGAGGCAATCGTTGCACTGTCCTCCAACCAGACAGTCTTCAAGGAGCTGCTGATTACTCCGAACCCGAAGGAATCCGAGTTCATGAAGGAGATCCGTACACAGCTCCAGGTACAGATCAACGTTGACGATTCCTACTCCGTTGCATACGTTATCGTAGGTGATCCGGAGGAGGATGAGAACGGTGAGAAGAAGCAGCGCGTGCACGTTACCGCCTGCCCGTATGATGTAGTTGAGTGCTACAAGCGCATCTTCCATATGCTGGGTATCACACTCAGAACCGTAATGATCGGCTGTAACGCCATCACCAAGGTACTGCTCGCAGATGCCAAGGTCAAGGCTAAGATGCCGCTGCTCGCCGTACAGATCGATACCGACTTCATCTCCCTCAACCTGTACGAGAACAATCAGCTCTCCTTCTCCCGTTTCGCATCCATCGATCCGGAGGACTATGAGAATCCTGATGACTACGTATTCGAGGCAGTTAACGAGAACATCTTCCGTATGCTGCAGTTCGCAAGAAGCCGCGGCTCCGAGAATATCGAGAACGTGGTATTCTACGGCGATCTGAATGCATCGGATAATCTGTACAACCGCCTGATCGATGAGCTGAGCCACAACGACCTGAGCGTCAGCCAGATCAATGTACCGCCGCAGATCCACGGCTATCAGAACCTTGAGTTCTCTGTATACGCCAATGCGATCGGTGCAATGTTCAAGCGTAACAAGATCACCGAGCACATCAACCTCCTCGAGGTTGAGAGCCAGGGCTCTACTGCCGGCAAGGTAAAGGCTGATAAGTCCTTCCCGCTGTTTGCTGGTATCGGCGTCGGCGTTGCACTGGTTTGCGTACTGGGTGCATGGGGTGTTCTGGCAGCAATGGACGGCTCCGTAAAGCGTGAGACCAGAAAGCTCCGCGCTGAGATTGATTCTCCGGAGACTGCTGCAAAGCTCCAGCAGTATGAGGATCTGCAGGTAATGCGTGACAGAGTGAACACGTATGCAAGTCAGATCAAGAATACTGTAGAGGCTTACAAGACTCTGCCGGTTATCAACAGAGAATACTACGAGGCAATCGATGAGGCATTTGAAAAGGTAACCGAGGCAGATGAGGGTGTTGCAGAGGCACCGAAGATTTCGACGATCAGCTATGCGGAAGGTGTTTTCAGTATTCCGGTAGTTGTTGAATCGACTGACGAGTTTGCGCAGAAGTATCCGTCGGCAATTGTCCAGTACTTATATGATAATTACAGCGACAAGTTCGTGAAGGTAGAGTACAACGGTTATGCTGCATCGGAGGCAGCACCTGCGGACGGCGAAAATCCGGCACGTGCCGGCAAGACTGCGAAGACAGTAAGCTTCAGCCTGACCCTGACAATCAATAATGAGAACCAGCTCCCGGATCTGACTGTTGCTGAAGAAACACCAGACGATGCTCCGGTTGCTGAATAAAGGAGGTAGATACCAATGAAAGACATGAGCTACAGAGATAAAATGGTCATTCTGGTCATTTCTATCATCGTAATAATGGCTGTAGGATTTTTCGCACTGATCAAACCTACCTATAATAAGATGGTTGAGGATACATCCATATATGAGTCTACCAAGACGGAGTGGGAAGGTATCAAGGCAAAGCTGGATGCAATTCCGGGACTGAAGGAAACCATCACCTCGGCATACAATGATGCCAAGAAGGATGCTGCTGTTCTGGAGAATACTGCATTTGGCGATCTCGATAAGGATTACGAAATCAAGAAGGTCAACTATGGTCTGGATCAGTATCTGCACCAGGTCATTGATGACAATAATCTGAAGGTTTCTTCTTTCGCAATTGGCGACACTGGTTCTACCGGTATCAGCTACTTCTACTACGAGCCGGATGCTGTCACCTATGCACTTCTGGAGTCTGGTGACCTGAACGGCAAGTATGCAACAGATCTGACGAAGCTGATGGAAAAGAGCAGTGTTATCAGCACTCGCGAGACAGCTGATGTCATTGGCAACAATGTGACTCTTTCTGTTGAGGGTAAGAGAGAGGATCTGATGAACTTCCTGGATGCAATGAAGGAAGACAACAATGCAATCTATATCACAACTCTTGGCATTACTGATTATCAGTTCAGCGGCGGTGCTACCCGTGAACAGACAGATGCAGAGGGTAATGTGACAACGGTTGTTGATCCGAATGCTGAGGGGACATCTGCACTGAGCATCGACATGCTCTTCTACAATGCTAAGGAGCTTGACAAGCCGGATCTGGGTGATTGATTCGGTACCGCAACCCGCACTTTTTAGGAAGGTGGTAAAGATGATGAAGGAGAGAACAAACCCCAAGTCTGTTGCTCCTCGTAAAGTAAAAGGTACTGTACTGTTTACGGTTGTAGTTGTCATGCTGGTTCTCGTCGTTTTCCTGATGGGAACGCTGGCACTTGCGGCAACGGCAAGCCGCCGTGCGTCCAACACTTATAGTACGGCGCAGACGCAGTCAACAGCGAAAGCTGGTGTGAATGCGATCATTGCGGCAATGCAAAACAACATTGATGTTGCTTATGCAGCAGCTAAGGTTGATGCTTCAAATCCCGTTCATATTGGTGAAATCAAGTTCAGCTATATGGATAATGTGGTTGAATCAGAGGGAGAAGATCCTGAGCGTAAAGCACAGATCGTGAACTCTCTGGGTAAAGTCACGGATTCCGGTATCGAGTATGTCGGAAAGAAGTGGGAGGTTAACGAAGAAGGCAAACTGATTGAGAAGGATGTTATTAAGGTATGGGCAACAGCAACGCAGGGAACTGCGGAGTCTACCTATGCTACGTACATCATGAAGGATGCAGAGCCCGGCGGCGGCGGCGGCGGTGAGACCACCGGCTTCGTAGCGACCGGTTCTGCGGTATCCGAGAACCACACCTCTGTATATGGCGGATGCTATATCGGTTTCGATGAGTATTGGAAGGGCGGAAATGCGCCTGGCCGTACTCCGGAGCAGATCGAGGCAGATGCAGCGAGAGCAGCACAGGAATGGGAAAATCGTCTTCCGATGAACAAGGCCAGTGATGTTCATTATAATGCAAAGGATGCGGCAACCATCTTCGAGGCTGATTGTCATGTCAATGGCTCCTACATCACGGATACAGGTTCGGATTTCCATCTGGTTATGAAGTCGCCCAAGGGTGGCATGACTGTATGGGGCGATCTGATTTTGAATCATCCGATGCTCATTGATACGGTGAATGTGCCGGCATCCAAATACAGCGCAACCGGTATCAACACCGCAGATATTCCGTATATCTATGTTGATGGCGATTTGATTTTTGCCAGCGGATGTGCGAACCCAACAATTATGCCGTATGTGTATAATCAGAATGATACGCAGGCAACCCATACAACATACGAAGCAAACAAGCCCGGTCAGCAGATTCCGCTGAACATTTTCTGCGGAAGTATGCAGGATGAGTACGGCGACAAGCATAAGGTGAACATCAATGGCGACGTATATTGCTATGATGCAACCAAGACCTCTCATCTGAACCACGGCAACGATTCCATGCTCTATAGCTGGGGTGCCAAGGTTGTAAATCCGGACGGTACAGCAGTCAACCATGTCAATGGTAATTTCTACACCAAGGGCAGTCTGGAGCTGGGCGGTCAGGATTCTGCAAAAGTCATGACCTTTAACGGTGATGTTTGCATTGACCATGATCTTGTAATCAACGACAAGTGCTCGGTTCAGATCAACGGCAACCTCATGGTTGGCGGTATGATTACCCTTGGACCAAACTTCCAGGCACTCAATGTGACCGGCAAGGTAATGTGTGATGATGAAGCACACAGAAATGATGCTCGTATCAGTGCGGCGGGCGGTAAGGAAGGCACCGGTAAGCGTGCCGGCGCAACTATTGCCAGTCAGGAAGTGATTGGTGCAGCAGTCAAGTCAGGTTATGAGGCAAGGGACGTTGAGGTGACAGAGCCTGTACTGATTTCCTCTGAGACATACGCGCTCGTTGTTCTGGCTGCGGATGGTTCTGTCGTTACAAAAAACAAGGATAATGATGCAGGTTTTTCAAGCGCAACAGACCTGACGATCAGCGTGGATCCCATTGATCCCACCAGGGCAAGGGTTACTGTATGGGGAGGCGACCGCACAAACGACAGTGTGTTTAATGGTGCAGTTCTCCCGGCAGGATGCTCAATTCAGTTTCATTACACGGTTAAAGAATATGAGGATCAGACCCATACGGTGAAGAAGTACTACACCACGACGGATCCGATTAAGGAAGTGTCCGCTAAGGAAGCAATGACACAGACCAAAATCACGTATAAGGATGCAGGCGGTACCGCACTCGCAGACGTAACATTCTTCCCGAGCGTTTATGAGAAGGATGTTATCTTGGGTAAGAAACTGCCTGACGGTACTTCCGGCACAAACGATAAGTACAAGATTATCCGTACTGTCCCGGAGATCATGACCGGTAAGACTGACCCGTATAGCATGGGTGTTTATTCCTATCCGGCAGATCAGGTTACAGAGGTTCTGGATGTGAATACCTCTGCTACCAGCGGAACAAACTGGCACAAGGATGGCAACGTCTTTGTTGTAACCGGTTCCCTGACACTGACCAACGGCGGCGGTGACGGCAGACCTGGCGTTGTTGTTCAGGCACAGTCCGATAAGGAAATCTGGATCAAGCTGGCTAAGAATCTGAAGTATCAGGCAGGCGCCCTGATGGTAGACGATACCGGTATCACCCCGAAGAATGTTAACTTCTTTGTTGAGGGTAACACCAACATCGGCAACGGAAGCGCAAGCAAGCTGAATGGTTATACGTGTCTGGATACAACTGTAATTTCCGATGGTATGATTGATGACAGCTTCAGCTATTTGAATTGTATTTCGATTGCAAAGCAATTCAGTAATGCATCCGGTAAATACCAGATTTATAACGACTTCTACAACTGTGCAATGGTAAAGTCCGAGTATACGAAGATTACGAATGCTGAGTACAATACGTTTAAGCAGAGTCTGGAATCGATGACTGATTCACAGAGAGCTGCAGCGAAGATAAAGTTCTACCAGACGGATAAGCTGGTCAGCGAAGAATCTCTGACAGAGATTTATAAGCCGGTGGGTATTGATCCGCTCCTGTATCCGCAGATCAAGCAGCCAATCATTCATGTTTACAGCGATAAAACCCAGACATCCTCGATCAATATGCACAATACCTGCTCGATCGGTGCTTTTGTGCAGGCTCCGTACATGAATTACAATCAGAGTGATAACGGTGGTATGACGCCCAAGTCAACCATCTACTACAATGGTTTTGATATCAAGGGTAAGGATGTACCGGCAACGCAGGTGGGCTGCTACGGCTGTATGATCGTTAAGGACTTCTATTGTAAGAATGAGTGGCTGATGCTCTATGCAGGTAAATCCGAGAGCGGTACTGGTCCAGTTGTGAGCGATGCACTGATGAGAAACTGGCTTGTTATGTACAATGATAACTATTAATGAGGAGGTGCTATGATGAAACGAGTATCTTATAGAAAAAATACTCTGAAAAACGTCAAGGGCATGACCCTTGTAGAGATCATTATCGCTATGGTAGTTTTTGCAGTCATTGCACTGATTCTTGTACAGGTCGGTGGAACGATCAACACTTTGATTAAGCGTGCAAATCATGTGAACAAGAAGACGAGTATTGAGGCTCCCATGGTGGAAAATGCTCGTGCTTGCATGACGGTTAACCGTGTTGAAGGATATGACGATGCCGGAAAGACAATCAGAAACTACAAGAAGGATACCGAGACAATCACCATGCAGCCGGGATGCCTTGAGGCATATACGGTGGGCGGTACGGATCAGGCTAGTAACCTGAGAGTGTCGCTTGATTACGAAGGTACTCCTATTAATCTGAATGCTGCCATCTTCACGGCTGCTCCGTCGATTAAGGCAAGCGATAAGAATTCGACCGATTCTGCCGGTGATCTCAAGTATATCTACATTAGCACCTGGCTGACCAGCGGCGGTAATGCAATCTGGGTGGATAATCATCCGCTTTCTGACGGCGGTTCTTCTTCCGACGGCAGCACTGGCGATACCAGCGTGGATAACAACACTGAAGTGAAGCCTGCTCAACCGTCTGCTGGCAATTAACGGAGGGCAGATCATGAAAAAAACAACTGTTAAGGGCTTTACCTTGATTGAAATGCTGATTGTTCTTGCAACGTTTTCCGTGATTATGTTCGGTGCAATGCAGCTGATGCAGCCTTCTCGTATGCTGTACGAGCGTTCGTTCAAGGAAGAAGATGTATCGGCAGGTGAGAAGATCCTCAAGAATTATCTTGAGGATACTCTCCGATTTGCACAGAACGTGGATGTCAGCAGCGCGGCGTATGATCCCGACGACGATTCGGCGCTCCGTGCAGATCTGACAACGTTTGTCCGCAATCACTACAATGGTTATCGCACCAATACCGGTGATCTGGGCAGCGGCGTTGTAAATGTCATGTGGATTAATAACCGCAACCACGGCATGATCTCAACGCAGTCCTTCACATTTACAGCACCCGATATTGATCCGACTGGTGACATCAAGACTGACGTTACTCTGACGGATAACAGCGATTACACTCCAAGCGCAGTCAACCTTGCAATCTACAATCGTTACAATTATGTTATCTCCCTTGGCGTTACAACAACTGAAATACAGAATGTTCAGATTAATGCTGTAGATAAGATGGATTTGTACCATCTCGTGACGGATGCAGATTATTATGCGAAGTTCCCTGCTGCAATGCATATTGATGAGTGCTGCCGCGACAGCTTTACGTTTACCATCAACGGCTATGACACCCATCCGACGCAGAAGGCACTGGAGGTAGGCGGCGACTGGTATTACTCACAGATCATCCCGATGACTGCAAACATGTCTCTGGTGAATGCGCAGAATCGTGAGAATTATCTGCATTATGACTGGAAGGAAGAAAGCAGTGTCTGGAAGCATCCGACGATTGCTGCGGCTACACCCGGTGGTACTCCTGAAACTAAGTGGTGCAGAATCATCAATGACAATCTTGGTGTAGACAGCTGCCATCTGCTCGGCGATACAGCCGGCACAGGCACTGGTCTGGTACTGGACAGCAATACCTGGAGTGAGGGTACTTTCACGGACTACGCAAATCCGGATACCATCCGTATTATCTACAGCTATCCGCTGAAGTAATCTGCTAAAACAAGTGCAGTCGGAAGATTGCCATCTTCCGACTGCATGATTTTAATGAATAGGGATCGTAAGTGGGTTTACATCTGAGCATGACGTGTGAGGGATGTAATGTACATATCTGCGAGAGGTGTTCCGAACAGGGCACCGAAGAACAGACCGATGGCAAGATAGGGACCAAACGCAAATTTGGATTCGCCGCTCCGGTGCTTATTGATAACGCCGAACACGGCTGCCAGCATGATACCGAGAAAAGCGGCAACGATCGTGGCTTTCCAGCCGATCACCAGACCGCCGGCAGCCATGATGAGCGTATCGCCAAGCTCGATACCGCGTCGGATGTCATCCGAGCCGGTTCGCTTACGGATCACGGCACCGCTGATTTCTCCGATCACGAAGAACGGAAGGCTGATAATCAGCATACCGGTCAGATGGGAGAGCAGACTTACGTCATCATACCGGAGGAACATCGGGAGATTGTAACGCACCTGTGGGGACAAGCCGGCAATGACAAGCAGTGGAATCGCGACAACAACGATTGAAGCCAGCAGGCGGAGATCCATTTCCATCGTATCCCAGTCCATGAAACCGAGACAGATCAGGATGGAAAAGAAGAAACAATAGAGCACAGATTTCAGATTGAAATCCAGGATCGCAATGGTAGCAATGTAAACGATACCGTTGAGCGCTTCTACAATCGGGTAGCGAGCGGAGATCTTTTCACCGCAGTTCCGGCATTTGCCGCGCAGGATAAAGACCCAGCTGATGATCGGGATAATATCGATCACGCGGATCTTGGCACCGCAGGTCGTACAGTGCGACGCGCGTTTGACCAGAGATTCGTTTCTGGGGAGCCGGTAAATGACGACATTCAAAAAACTGCCGATACAGATCCCATAGAAAAAAACGATGGGGAAGAACATGATGTAAAAACCAATGTCCATGTATTCATTGTGTAGCATGATGTATGCCTCCTTAATCGATGATATATATATTATACCACAAGCGGGTATATTTTACAAGTAGCAATATTAATAAAGTATGGAGGTCATTGTATGAGAAACATTCGTATTGGTGATTACCTTGTTGAGCAGAAGCTCATCACCGCTGAGCAGCTGGACCAGGTTCTGACTGCACAGAAGGAATCTCAGGGGAGCAAGCGTTTTGGTGAGATGGTAGTGGAGCTCGGCTTCATCACCGAGATCAATCTGGCGAAGGCGCTGGCTGCAAAGCTGCGTGTACCCTACGTTGATCTGAGCAATCAGGAGATCGACGAGGATGCAGTCCGTAAGATCCCTGAGAGCCTTGCTAAGAAGCACACGGTTATCGCCATCAATATCCAGGGCCGCCGTCTGACAGTTGCAACGGATGACCCGATCAACTTCAACATTCTCGAGGATATCAAGATGCAGACCGGTATGGATACCATCCCGGTACTGGCTACCAGATCTGCCATCAACAAGGCAATCGGTCAGCACTACTCCATGGAGAACGTTGACTCCGTACTGGAATCTGTACAGCAGTTCCGCAACGACGACGATGAGGATTCCGAGTCCAAGGATCGTGTAGAGAGCGCACCTATCGTAAAGCTCGCTACCACCATCATCGAGAACTCCTATCGTGCCGACGCAACCGATATTCATATCGAGCCGTTCAAGACCTACACTGTTATCCGTGTCCGTGTAAACGGCGACCTGGTAGAGCTCATGAAGGTCTCCAATGTCGTTCATAACGCACTGACCACCCGTCTGAAGCTCATCTCCGGCATGAACATCGCTGAGAAGCGTATCCCGCAGGACGGTCGTTTCACCCAGACTGTTGACGGCACCGTACTCGACGTCCGTGTATCCTCCCTGCCGACCGTTAACGGCGAGAAGATCGTTATCCGAATCCTCTCCACCGGTAACATTGCACTCCGTAAGATCACTGACCTCGGTATGTCCGACTATAACTATCAGCTCTTCGAGTCCATGATCAAGTGCCCGCACGGCGTTATCCTGGTAACAGGACCTACCGGTTCCGGTAAGACCACCACTCTGTACGCAGCACTCGGTGAGCTCGCAAAGCCGCATGTAAATGTTATCACCGTTGAGGACCCGGTTGAGAAGGCGATCGACGGCATCAACCAGGTTCAGGTAAATGCAAAGGCTGGTATGACCTTCGCAGCCGCACTGAGATCCATCCTTCGTCAGGACCCGGATATTGTCATGATCGGTGAGATGCGTGACTCCGAGACTGCCGATATCGGTATCCGTGCCGCTATCACCGGTCACTTGGTTCTGTCCACGCTGCATACCAACGACGCAGCATCCACCATCGTCCGTCTGGTAGACATGGGCGTTGCACCGTACATGGTTGCAACCTCTCTGATCGGCGTTATCGCACAGCGACTTGTTAAGGTACTGTGCCCGAAGTGCAAGCGGCAGAGAATGTCCACCGTTGAGGAGAACAAGCTGATGAAGCTTGAGGACATCAACACCCCGATCCCGGTTTACGAGCACCAGGGCTGCCCGGAGTGCAACAACACCGGTTACCGCGGACGTACTGCAATTCACGAGATCATTCATTGTACAGCTGGTATCTCCACCATCGTTGCCCGCAACGGTTCCAAGGAGGAGATCGAGGAGAAGGCAAAGGAGAACGGCACCAAGCTGCTGCGTGACAACGTATCCGAGCTGGTACAGAAGGGCGTCACCTCTATGGATGAGCTGGTTCGTGTAACCTACGCTGTATAATCCCTGTTGCAATCATCGGCTTGTGCGCTGCCGGCTATGAAAAGCGCACATATTACCTAATGTTTGGAGGAAATGACAATGGGAATTGAAATTAACCGCATCCTGAATGAGGCGCGTGCGATCGGCTGCTCGGACTTGCACTTTACCTTTGGCATCAACCCGATCGTTCGTCTGAACGGTAACCTTCGTAAGATGACGAAGTATCCGGAGCTCGATGAGGAGGAGATCCTGGATATTGTCAACCAGATGACCAATGACCAGCAGATGGCAAGCGTCCGTGCGCACAAGGACACCGACTTCTCCTTCCAGACGACTGCCGGCTATCGTCACCGTGTTAACGTATTCTTCCAGAGGGGCAAGACCGCTATCGCGATCCGTCTGCTCCGTAACGATATTCCGACACTGGAGGATCTGCATCTGCCGCCTGTACTGGCTGATTTCTCGATGCGTCCCCGTGGTCTGGTGCTGGTAACCGGTCCTACCGGTTCCGGTAAGTCCACCACCCTCGCCGGCATGATCGACTACATCAATGTACATAGAAGTGCTCACGTCATTACGATTGAGGACCCGATCGAGTACGTTCACACCCACAAGCTCTGCATGGTTAACCAGAGAGAGGTCGGAGACGATGTTCCGGACTTCGCACTGGCGCTTCGTGCAGCACTTCGTGAGGACCCGGACGTAATCCTCGTAGGTGAGATGCGTGACTTCGAGACCATCCAGGCAGCGATCACCGCAGCCGAGACCGGACACCTCGTACTTTCGACCCTGCATACCACCTCTGCGGCAGATACCATCAACCGTATCATCGACGTATATCCGGAGCATCAGCAGAACCAGATCAGAACCCAGCTCTCCAACAACCTCGTAGGCGTTATCTCCCAGACCCTGCTTCCGCGTCTGGACGGCAAGGGCCGTGAAGCCTGCATGGAGATTCTGGCAGTTACCGACGCCTGCGCAGCAATGATCCGTGACGACAAGGTTCACCTGCTGCTGTCTGCGATCCAGTCCGGTAAGCAGTACGGCATGATGTGTCTCGACCAGGAGCTTGCCCGTTATGTAAAGCGCGGCATCGTTTCCGAGAATGCTGCACTGGAAAAGTGCCAGTCCAAGTCTGAGTTCTACCGCTTCCTGAACGGTAACAACGGCTGATTATGAGGATGGGGCGCTGCCCCCATACCCCCGCAAGGGGAGCGTGGCTCCCCTTGACCCCATCCACTCGAAAGAAAAAAGGCTGCTATGAAAAACCATAGCAGCCTTATTTGTTTGCGGATGGGGTGCAGGGGATCACATCCCCTGCCGGGAGTCCAGAGGGCAGCGCCCTCTGGTGGGGGTATGGGGGGCAAAGCCCCATCCTACTTGCTGCGTTCGCGGAGAACGTTGTACTGCGTCTTGCCGCTGAACGTCTTGGGGAGCTCGTCAATGAACTCGATGAGTCGAGGATATTTGTACGGCGCCGTGCGCTCCTTGACGAACACCTGAAGTGCCTTTTTAAGATCCTCCGTGCCCTCGGTCCGGTCGCGGAGCACAACATATGCCTTGACAAGCTGACCGCGCTCCAGATCCGGGACGCCGATCACCGCACAGTCGCGGACAGCCGGATGCTGGATCAGCACGCTCTCGACCTCGAACGGTCCGATGCGGTAGCCGCTGGACTTGATAACATCGTCCACTCTGCCCACATAGTAATAATAGCCGTCCTCGTCCATGTAGGCGGTGTCGCCGGTGCTGTAGAGCCCGTTGCGCCAGTAACGCGCCGTCGCTTCCTCATTCTTCTCGTAGCCCATGCACAGACCCTCCGGCATCCGCTGACGGGTGTCGATCACGATCTCGCCGGTTTCACCGACAGGCACCGGATTCTGGTCATGATCCACGAGCATGACGGAGAACAGCGGATTCGGCTTGCCCATGGAGCCGCGTTTCGGCTGGGAGCCGCTGAAATTGCCGATGATGAGTGTCGTCTCGCTCTGCCCGAAGCCCTCCATGATCTCCAGTCCGGTATCCTCATGGAACAGGCGGATGATCTCCTCCTGAAGTGCCTCGCCGGCGGTGGAGGTATGCTGTACGCTTGCAAATGCCTCGCGGCGGATGCCGGTCTTTGCCATCAGGCGATAGAGCGTCGGCGGTGCGCAGAACGTCGTAACCTGGTACTTTTCGAGCACCTTCATGAGCATCTCGGCGTTGAAGCGCTCAAATTCAAACACCATGACCGCACTGCCGCAGAGCCACTGACCGTAGATCTTGCCCCACGAGCATTTCGCCCAGCCGGTATCCGCGACGGTCAGGTGCAGTCCGTCATTCTGGACGCACTGCCAGTATTTTGCCGTGACGATATGCCCCAGCGGGTAGGTGAAGCTGTGAATGACCATCTTCGGATTGCCCGTCGTGCCGGATGTGAAGTACATCAGCATCGGATCCGTAGCGCGGGTCGGGATGCGCTCAATCTGCTCCGGCTGCGATGCCATCAGCACATCCAGCCGCTGGAATCCCTCGCGGTCTGCACGCACGGTGAGCAGAATCGGCGGATGCTCCACCTCATGGACAGCCTCGCGCACGCGGTCGCAGAGATCCTCGGACTCCGCGCAGACAATCGCCTTGATGTCCGCCGCCCCGATGCGGTAGGTAATATCATGAACGCGCAGCATGTGGGTCGCCGGAACGATAACCGCCCCCAGCTTATGCAGCGCCGGCGCTATGAACCAGTATTCCCAGTGGCGCTTGAGCATGACAAGCACGCGGTCGCCCTTGCCGATGTTAAGCGTTCGCAGCGCACCGACCGCCTGGCTGGACAGGCGGCTGATCTCACCGAAGCTCAGCGTTTTCTCCGCGCCGGATTCATCACACCACTGCACGGCGCGTTTCTCCGGCTCTGCCTGAGCGATGGCATCCACCACGTCGTAGCCGAAATTAAAATTATCCTCATAGTGCAGGGAAAAGCCCGCAAGCTGCCCATTCTCATCAAATGTCGTCGAACTGAAACGTTCACAAAGTGGTTCCATGGGATTACCTCGCTCTCCATTTTCTTAAAAACTAACGGAAACTCTATCTAGTATCCAATACTATTATACATCGTATGGGCACTGTTGTCAAGTAGTTTACTATAGAAATTCAGGATAACAGATTCCCCCACCGATGGTGGGGGCGTAAAGATTACTTTTTCTTGACTTTTTCGTCGAAGTTGCCGAACTTGCGGAAACGGTCATATCTCTGTGCGAGCAGCTGCTCCTCGGACAGGGAGGACAGCTCGTCGATCGCGCCGACCAGGAGCTTGCGCATACCCTTGCACATCTTGGAAAAATCGTCGAAATTCTCCGGAATGACAGCCTCGGCAACGCCGAAATTCTTCATATCATCCGCAGTGATGTGCAGGCAGTCTGCTGCCTTCGCCACGTTCTCAGGGGAGGATTCCTTCCAGAGGATGGACGCGCAGCCCTCGGGAGAAATGACGGAATATACCGCATTTTCGAGGATAAACACCTTGTTGGCAGACGCAAGTGCCAGCGCACCGCCGCTTCCGCCCTCACCGATGACAACGGAAATGACCGGTGTGCGCAGACCCATCATTTCCATGATGCTCTCTGCGATTGCCTGCCCCTGACCGCGCTCCTCGGCATCCGCACCCGGGTACGCACCCAGCGTATCCACAAAGCAGATGACCGGACGGTGGAACTTCTCCGCCTGCTTCATCAGGCGCAGCGCCTTGCGGTAGCCCTCGGGCTTGGGGCATCCGAAATTACGTGCCAGACGGCTGGGCAGATCAGTGCCCTTTTCCATGGCAAGGAAGGTGACCGGGCGCTTTTCGAGATAGGCAAGACCGCCGTAGATCGCCAGATCGTCACCGAATCGTCTGTCGCCGTGCAGCTCGATGGGAAGCTCAAAGATCTCCTCGATGTAGGCACCGCCGGTGGGTCTGCCGTTTTTTCTCGCTGTTTTCAGCTTTTCGTATGAAACCATTCTGCTCCCCTCCTTATGCGTGCATCGCTAAGATCTGTGCGATGGTGTCCTTGAGCTGCGGACGCGGAACGATGGCATCCACAAAGCCGTGCTCCAGCAGGAACTCGGCGCTCTGGAAATTGTCCGGCAGCTGGCTTTTGGTGGTCTGCTCGACCACACGTCTGCCGGCAAAGCCGACCAGCGCCTTGGGCTCTGCGAGGATGATGTCACCCTGCATCGCAAAGCTTGCGGTAACGCCGCCGGTGGTCGGATCCGTGAGGATCGTGAGGTACAGGAGCCCCTCGTTGCTGTGATTCTTGACCGCGCCGCTGACCTTTGCCATCTGCATGAGGGAGATGATGCCCTCCTGCATTCTTGCGCCGCCCGATGCCGTAAAGCCGACAACCGGGAGCTTATTTGCCGTGGCATGCTCGAACAGGCGGGTGATCTTCTCACCGACAACCGAACCCATGGATGCCATCATAAACTTGGAATCCATGACGAATACCGCGCAGGGCTTGCCACCGATCTTGGCGGTGCCGCAGACAACGGCATCCTCCTCGTGGGTGGTGGAACGCGCCTTGTCGAGCTTCTCCTGATAGCTCGGGAAGTCGAGGAAATTCTTGCTGGTCAGACCCGTGAACAGCTCGGAAAAGCTGTGCTTGTCGCACATGAGATTGATGCGGTCACGCGCACCGAGACGGTACGCAAAGCCGCAGTTCGGGCAGATGTAAGAATTTTTGACGAGGTCGTACTCGGTTGCCTCGTATTCGCATTTCTTGCACTTGACCTTGGCGGAGCCGCTGACCTTCTGTACAATGTCCATGAGACCCATTATTCTGCCTCCTTATCGACCAGAGCAAAGGAAAACTCTGCCTTGACCGCAAGCTTGCCGCCGACGGTGCCCTTACCCTCGCAGAAGAAGAAGGGACCCTTGCTGCGGACGATTTTACATTCTGTCTCGTAGGTATCGCCGGGGCGTACCGGATGCTTGAACTTCACGCCGTCGAGGGTGGTGAAGAACGGGGTCTTGCCCTCTGCCTTGCCTGCGAGCAGGACACAGGCGGACTGTGCGAGGATCTCGCACAGAATCACGCCCGGAACAACGGGATTCCCCGGAAAATGCCCCTTGAGGAAGAACTCCTCGCCGGTGATGGTGAGCTTGCCGTGTGCGGTGTCGTCCTCGGCAATGACCTCGTCGAGGAGCAGCATATTATCCCGGTGGGGGATGATCTTCATGATTTCTTCTCTGTTCATGGAGCACCTTACACTTTCTTGAATGCCACGCAGGCATTGTGACCGCCGAAGCCGAGGTTCGAGCAGATTGCGAGCTCCAGCTCGGTCTGAACCGCCTTGTTCGGGGTATAATCGAGATCCAGCTCCGGATCCGGCTCGGTGTAGTGGATGGTCGGCGGAACGGTGTTGTTCTCAAGCGCGAGGATGCATGCGATGCACTCGACAGCGCCGGTTGCGCCGAGCATATGACCGGTCACGGACTTGGTAGAGCTGATGTGAAGCTTCTTTGCCTCGTCACCGAATGCGACCTTGAGCGCGGTAGTCTCGGTCTTGTCATTGAGCGGGGTAGAGGTGCCGTGTGCATTCACATAGACCTTGGACAGATCCACGCTCTTGTCCGGGATGGAATCGAGGATTGCCTTGGCAACGTACTTTGCCTCCGGATCGGGTGCAGTGACGTGATGCGCATCGCAGGTGGAGCCGTAGCCGACAACCTCTGCGAGGATCTTGGCGCCGCGAGCCTTGGCGTGCTCGTATTCCTCAAGCACCAGAACGCCGGCACCCTCTGCCATAATGAAGCCGTTGCGGTTCTTGTCGAAGGGCTTGCAGGCGGACTCGGGATCGGGGTTATCGGACAGTGCCTGGCAGTTGCCGAAGCCGGCAACGGTCAGGGGATTGATGGCAGCCTCGGAGCCGCCCGCGATCATGGCATCGGCATAGCCGTGCAGGATGGTGCGGTAGCTCTCGCCGACAGCGGTCGTACCGGTTGCACATGCGGTGGAAACCGCCACGCACGGACCGTTTGCGCCGTACTCAATGGCGAGGTTGCCGGCTGCGATGTTGTAGATCATCTTGGGAACGAAGTGCGGGGAGACCTTGCGGGGACCCTTTTCCAGCAGATTCTGGTGATCGGTGCAGAGTGTCTCCATGCCGCCGATGCCGGAGCCAAAGCAAACGCCCATGCGGTCACTCTCGATCGTACCGACGATGCCGCTCTGCTCCAGTGCTTCCTTGGCAGCCGCCAGTGCGAACTGGGTGAACGGATCCGTTTTGCGGACGGTCATTTTGCCGAGTACCTCTGCGGCATCGAAGCCCTTGACCTCGCCGGCTACCTTGTATTTTGATTCGCTTACGTCAAACTTGGTGATGGTACCAATGCCGTTTTTGCCGGCGAACATGGCGTTCTTGAATTCCTCGACATTATTGCCGATGGGATTCACGGTACCCATACCGGTGATGACAACTCTTCTCATTGCTATGTTGCCTCCTGACATTTTGTATGTTATGGGGTGGGACTCTTCGGGAGCGTCCCACCCCCAGCCCCCTCCCCGGAGGGGAGGGGGCTTCGTGCAGGGGGCTGCGCCCCCTGCACCCCCCCTTATATGGCGGCTATGCCGCCGGAATCAGAACAAACCCAGCTTTGCCCGCTCGCCAAAGGCGAAGGGCATTGCGGACCCTAGAAAGATACGCTCTCAATCTTCGGAGCAAGGTGGGTGCAGCGTCACGCTGCTCACATTGCCATTCCGCCATCACATCTGATGACTTCTCCGGTGATGAAATCCGACATCGGAGATGCGAGGAACAGTGCGAGGTTTGCAACCTCCTCCGGCTTGCCGAAGCGTCCCATCGGGATCGCCTTCTTCAGCTCGTCATTGCCCTGGAATGCAACGGTCATGGGCGTTTCGATAAAGCCCGGTGCAATCGCATTCACGTTGATATTGCGGCTTGCCAGCTCCTTGGCGGTGGACTTGGTCAGTCCGATGATACCAGCCTTGGAGGACGAATAGTTCGCCTGTCCTGCATTGCCGAACAAGCCCGAAATCGAGCTGATGTTGATGATTTTGCCGTAACGCTTCTTCATCATCGGGCGGTAGAAGTTCTTAATCATGTAGAATGCGCCCTTCAGGTTCACGTCTACGACCAGATCAAAATCCGCCTCGCTCATCTTCAGGATCAGATTGTCACGGGTGATACCGGCGTTATTCACCAGAATATCCACGCTGCCGAAATCGTCCAGAATCTGCTTGCAGACCTCTGCGACCTGCTCCGCATTGCCCACGTTGCACTGGTAGGACTTGCAGGATACGCCCAGCTCGTCAATTGCCTTGACGGAAGGTGCTGCCTTCTCTGCGTCGCAGATGTCCACGATGGCGATATTGGCACCGTTCTCCGCGAGCTTCTTCGCGATCTCGAAGCCGATGCCCTGTGTGCTGCCCGTTACGACAGCCGTTTTACCTTTTAACATGGCAGTTCCTCCTTATGCTTTCAGCGCTTCCAGCGTTTCGTTCAGTGTTGCCGTATCCTCGACACGGTATACCTTCGCATCCGGGAGGATCTGGGAAATCAGCTTCTGGAGCGTATTGCCCACGCCGCACTCGACGAACGTATCAAAGCCGTCCTCTGCCATTCTGCGGATCAGCTTCACCCACTGTACCGGGTGATTGATCTGCTCAAGCATGGTTGCCTTGGGATCGCCCTCATAGGGAGCTGCCGTGAAATTGGCATAGACCGGGATCTCCGGGAGCTTCACGTCATAGGCTGCAAGCTCCTTGCCGAACGGCTCGATCGCCGGGGTCATGTACGGCGAATGGAACGCGCCGCTGACATTCAGCATCAGACCGCGTCCCTTTGCCGCCTTGACATCGGCTGCGAGGGCTTCGAGCTGTGCCTTGTCGCCGGAAACAACCAGCTGCACCGGGGAATTGTAATTGACCGGAAATACCTTATCATAGGGCTTGCAGAGCTCCTCGACCTGCTCGATCGGAAGCTTGACGCAAGCCATCATGGAAACGTCCTGACCCTCGCCGGCCTTTGCCATTGCCGCACCGCGGTGCATCGCAATGTGGAAGCCGTCGATCTGGGAGTAAGCGCCGCCGATTGCCAGCGCCGGGATCTCACCGAGGGAGAAACCAGCCAGACCCTCCGGCTGGATGCCGTTTTCCATGAGCGCCAGCGCTGCTGCCAGATCGGTCAGATACAGGCAGGGCTGGGTGTTCTGGGTCTGTTTCAGCTCTGTGCCGTCGCCCTCGAACATCTGCGCGAGGGTGCCCGGACGGTCTGCCTCTGCGGCATTGAACAGGTCAGCGACCGGCTTCAGATTCTCGTAGAAATCCTTCGCCATGCCCACATGCTGTGCGCCCTGACCGGAAAATACAAATGCTACTTTACCCATGCTGCGGCTCCTTTCAGCAGGCTTTCTGCCTCCTGCATGATTTCGGTGACGATCTCCTGACAGGTCTGCTCCTTGTTCACGAGACCGGAGATCTGTCCGGCAAGCACGCTGCCGGTCTTGACATCACCCTCGACCGCTGCACGGCGGAGCGAACCTGCACCGAGATCGGCAACGCTCTCCGGTGTTGCATCGGGTGCATACTCCTCCTTGACGAAGTTGCGGGTGAAATTATTCTTGATGCCGCGGCAGGTGTTGCCGCCAAACCGGCGACCGGTGACCTGCGTGGAAATGTCCTTTGCCTTGAGCACCATGTCCTTGTAATTCTGATGCACGCCGCACTCCTTTGCCACGAGGAAACGGGTTCCCATCTGCACGCCGACTGCGCCGAGCATGAGTGCTGCGGCGATGCCGCGTCCGTCACCGATACCGCCCGCAGCCAATACGGGGATTGAAACGGCATCCACGACCTGCGGCACGAGTGCCATCGTGGTGAGCTCACCGATATGACCGCCGGACTCCTGTCCCTCTGCGATCACGGCATCCGCGCCAGCCTTTTCCGCCTGCTTTGCCATCGCAGCGGATGCGATGACCGGGATAACCTTGATGCCGGCTTCCTTCCACATGGGGATGTACGGCTGAGAGCTGCCGGCGCCTGTTGTGACAACGGCGGGCTTTTCCTCTGCGCAGACCTGAGCGCACTCAGCGGCAAAGGGGCTCATGAGCATAATATTCACGCCGAAGGGCTTATCTGTTAAGCTCTTGGCGATTTTAATCTGTTCTCTGACATATTCAGCATTGGCGTTCATTGCCGAAATGATTCCCAGACCGCCGGCATTGGAGACCGCTGCGGCAAGCTTGCCGTCAGCGATCCATGCCATACCGCCCTGGAATACCGGATACTGAATACCGAGCATTTCACAAATAGGCGACTGTACCATAGCTTAGCCCTCTACGAGCTTCTCTACAGCCTCGACCAGCTTGCCAACGGTATTGATCTCCGGAGAGGGAGTGAACTCAATGCTGAATTCGTCCTCCAGATCCATTGCCATCTCGGTCATATCGAGAGAATCAATGCCCAGATCGGAGAACTGGGTGTCCAGAGTGATGTCTGCTGCGTCTGTGTCAGTCGCCTCTGCCAGCATTGCGATGATTTTTTCCTTTACCATTGTCTTTACTCCTTTTTTGTGATATAATAAATATATGTGTATCGGGGGAGTCCCCGTATACGCCTTTGGGGTTGCTCAGCCTGTCTTAATACTCGATCAGGCAGGCCATGTTGGAAAGTCCGCCGCCGAATGCGCAGAGAATCAGCTTGTCGCCGCGCTTCAGCTTGCCGGATGCCTTCAGCTCGTGCAGTGCCATCGGAATGGAGGCACTCGAGGTGTTGCCATACTTGGCGATGTTGGAAACGAACTTTGCTGGGTCTGTTTTCAGACGCTTTGCCGCAAAGTCGAGGATACGCTGGTTTGCCTGGTGCGGTACAATATAGGCGATATCGTCGATGGTGAGGTTGTTGCGCTCCAGGAGCGTGTTGATATCGGACTCGATCGAGGAAACCGCATACTTGAAGGTCTCCTGACCAGCCATATGGATGTACGGGGTGTCCTGCTCGGTCTTGAACCACGGGGACATGCCGATGAAATGCGGGATCTTGATGACATCGTCGCCGCCCTTGACCGTGCAGACGGAATCGAGGTAGCCCTCACCGCGCTCCAGCACAGCCGAGCCCGCACCGTCACCGAAGATGACGCAGGTGCTGCGGTCATTCCAGTCGAGGATGCCGCTCATGCGCTCGCAGCCGACAACCAGGATCCGCTTGTATTCTTTATGTAATGCAAAGAATGCCGCTGCCGTCTCCAGCAGGAACAGGAATGCAGAGCAAGCAGCATTGACTTCCATTGCAGGGCATGTCGCACCCAGACGGTTCTGGATCATGCAGGCCATGGACGGAGAAACGGTCTCGCCGCTGACAGTCGCCGCCAGGATCATATCGAGATCCTCCGTCTTGATGCCGGCGTCGTCGAGTGCTGCCTGTGCAGCCTTGGCACCCATCTCCGAGGTGAATTCCGTTTCGGAAATGCGGCGCTCTCTGATGCCGACACGCTTCTGGATCCACTCGTCGTTGGTCTCTACGATCTGTGCCAGATCATCATTGGTGACAGCCTTTGGCGGCACATACATGCCCGTACCGGTGATACGAAAACTCATTTGTTTGCCTCCCAGAAATTTTTTGTGTCCATTATCTTAGTAACAGCTAAGATACAGATTGTTACAGAAATAACCAGCCAATCTCGAAAAGAAATAATAGGCTGATTTTGTATATTTTCACGAAAACGTCCGCTGTAACATTTGGCGGCGTTCCCGCTACTAACACTATTGAAAGCCGAGGTGCTGCAATGAAAAAAGAATTTGAAGCCCTGTACCGCGAATATTTTCCACGCATTTATGCGTTTCTCTTTAAATTGACCGAGAACCGTGATCTGTCCGAGGAGCTGACGCAGGAGACGTTCTACCAGGCGTTCATTGCCTTTTACCGTTTCCGGGGTGACAGCGATGTATTCACATGGCTGGCATCGATTGCGAAGCATACTTATTTCAGATGGCTGCGGAAAAACAAGCGGCAGATCGATTCGGTGGATCCGGAGGCGCTGATCGAAGCCTACAGCGAGAGTACCTCCGAGCATACCGAGGATACCGTCGAACGCCGCATGGCAGCGGAGCGCGTGCGCCACGCACTGGCGGAGCTGCCGAAGAAATACAGGGATGTGACCATCCTGCGTGTCTATGCCGATATGAGCTTTCAGCAGATCGGTGATGCGCTGCAGATCAGTGAAAACTCCGCCCGTGTGATCTTCTTCCGGGCAAAGAAAATGATGATGGAGGCTATACAGGATGAATATGAATTGTAAGATCGCAATGGATCTCACGGAGCTTTATAAATCGGATGTTGTCAGCAAGGAGACCGCAGAGGCGATCCGCGAGCATCTGAAAACCTGCCCGGACTGCCGCCGCTACTACCGCGAATACGACATGCGCGACAATACGCCGGCACTGGATCTCCCGGTCGGTGACGAGCTGGACAGCATGGAAACGCGGCTGTACCATGATCTGTCGAAGCGTCTGGCGCACCGCCGTCTGTGGCAGATCATCGGCACGAGTGCCGCGATCGGCGCGGGGACGATCATGCTGGCGGTAGGAATCCTCATGACGGTGAAAACGCCGCACGATAAGCTGTAAGCCATGCTGCACATCTACTGCGGCGACGGCAAGGGGAAAACGACTGCCGCGCTGGGGCTGTCCCTGCGTGCGGCAGGCAGCGGGATGCGGGTGCTGTTCGTGCAGTTCCTGAAGGGGTCGGAGACCTCGGAGCTGGCGATGCTGGCACGGATCCCGGAGATCACGGTGCTGCGCTGCGACCGGAACTACGGGTTCACATTCCGCATGAGCGATGCAGACAAGGCGGCGCTGACCGCGTGTCACAACGCGATGCTGCGCACGATCCGGGAGCGTCTGCCTGAAACGGATCTGCTGGTGCTGGACGAATTCTGCGCCGCGTACAATCAAAGGCTCCTGGACTGTTCGGAAGCCGAGCAGCTCATTGCGGACTGCAAGGCGGAGCTTGTCCTGACGGGACGCGATCCGGCGGAGCGATTCCTTGCGGCGGCGGATTATGTCAGTGAGATTCAAGCCGTGAAGCATCCGTATACCCGCGGCATTCCGGCACGGCGGGGGATTGAATACTGACGGCACATCTCATTATAGCATAGGTGATTTGAGAAATCAAGTCATATTTGTAAATAAAAGGGGGCGCAGCCCAGAGCCCGCCCCCCTTGCAAAAAGAAATGCACACCCGAAGGTGTGCATCCTGTGAGTACGCGCTCGAAGGGACTCGAACCCCCGACCTACTGGTTCGTAGCCAGTCACTCTATCCAGCTGAGCTACGAGCGCATCTGCTCAACAAAAACTATTATAGCACAAGTCTTTTGATTTGTCAAGGGTTTTTTCAAAAAAATTTTCTTTTTCAAAATAAAAGCTCCCCCCGCAGGACTTGCGGGGGGAAATATAGAGGAAAATACAGTTAATCACATGATTCTGGAAACGGCGTTTGCGGTGAGCAGCCGCATCGGCACTGCTGGTTCATAGGGCATCAGCGTTCCAAATGTGATGAGCTATCAAGCTTCGTCGGGTTCGAGGATTGCGAATCCCTCGTCCTCACGCCGGTAAACGACGTTGATCTCGCCGGAAGCGGCGTTGCGGAACATGAAGAAGTCGTGTCCGAGCATGTTCATCTGGAGGATTGCCTCCTCTGCGCTCATCGGGCGCATCTTGAACTTCTTGGTGCGGATGACGGAAATATCTGCCTCCTCCACGGTGTCCTGGAATTCCTGCTTGAAGGCATTATCCTTCAGGCGCTTCTCCAGACGTGTCTTATTTTTGCGGATCTGGCGGATGATCTTATCAATGGCGGCATCGAGAGCATCGTTCTTGTCCACTGCCGTCTGCTCTGCGCGGAACAGCATCTGATTGTAGCGGACTGTGAGCTCGAGCTCGATGTTGCCCTTGCGCTCCGTCAGCATGAGCTTTGCTTCGGCTTCATCACCGAAGAACTTGTCGAGCTTAGCGCTTAAGCGCTCCTGGGCGTACTCGGTAAAGGATTGGTTGATCTGCATTTTCTTTCCATTAACTGTTACGTTCAAAATTGTTTCCTCCTTTACGGGGTTGTTACCAACCCGCCTTATGATATTACTATTATATCACAATGCCTGAAAAAAATCAAGTGATTTTTGGATTTTTATTAATTTCCATGAACGCAAACATGAAAATTTGGTTAAGACGATGAAAAACGATTGCAAATCTTTCCGATATGTATTATAATAGGGTGGTAGTCCAAATAGGAGTGCCCCACCCCCCAGCCCCCTCCCCGAGGGGAGGGGGAGAAGGCGCAGGGGGCTGCGCCCCCTGCACCCCGCTATGTGGGGGCTTTCGCCCCCACGCCCCCGCAAGGGGAGCGCCCCACACCTCGCAGGGGGAGTGCCCCACACCTCGCAAGGGGAGCGCCCCACACCTCGCAGGGGGCGTGCCCCACACCCCGCAGGGGGCGCGCCCCACACCCCGCGCACCCCGCAGGGGGAGTGCCCCACACCTCACAGGGGGAGCGCCCCACACCCCGCAAGGGGAGTGCCCCACACCCCGCAGATGGAGTTCCCCACACCCTGTGAGACAGCACGTCCCCGAACAGCAGCGCCCCATCCCCGCGGGACAGCGCATCGCCCGCCCCTGCGCGGCAGTATCCCCCAACACACAGGACAGACAGAAAACACTTGCAGTTTTCTCTGAAATGTATTATAATAAGTAAGTATGACAAAACAGAAAGGAGCCGACTATGATCGATTTCAACGAATTGTTCCAGTATATCCGGAATCTTGCTATCCCCGATCTGGTGCTCTGTGCCCTGGCGGTGGTCGTGCTCGATGTGTTCGCATTGTCCATCATCCTCGCCGCCAACCGGGAATCCAGGCTCTGCCGCAAACGATGGCAGAAGGTCTCCAACGGGCTGGAGCTTCGCTTCTGGGATAATCACTATCCCCTCGAAGCCGATGAGATCCTGCTCGGACGCCATGTCTCCGCCGATGTGCGGCTCGCAGATGCATCCGTATCCCGCTACCATGCGGTCATGACCGTCAGCGCGGGCGTCTGGAGCATCACCGACCTCGACTCCAAGTCGGGAACCTACGTCAACGACAAAAAGATCAAGCAGGCACGCCTGCATCCGGGCGACTGCATCCGCCTGGGCAGCGTACAGATGTACCTCGCCCGCCAGAGCAATGAGCCCGATGCGCGGCGCACACGGAAGGGAGGCGGTCAGCGTGCTTAAAAACGGTCTGCGCTACGGCAGCGCTATTTCTCTGCTGCTGCTCACGCATCTGTCGATGCTCGGCATCGTGCTGGTGCGCGGCAACTACGAAACCCCGATGGATCTGGTATGGCTCGCCGTTGCCGTCCTCGGCTTCGATCTGGTCGGCATCATCGCGGCATCGATCTACCGCCAGATGACCTACACCCTCGACCTCATGCTCCTCGCCATCCTCAACATGAGCCTGATTTTCCAGTCGTGCTTCGGCGGCGTGGATTTCTTCTCGAACGGACTCAAGCACCTCATCACGAGCGCGGCGGCGATGATCGCCTGTGAGCTGGGCTTCCTCCTCACGCGCAATCACGAATGGATCCGAATGCAGAAGAAATACATCTACATCGTGATCGGCATCCTGATTCTTGCCATCCTGACCCTCACGGGCGGACGCAGCATGTGGATCACCTTCAAGGGCTTCTCCATCCAGCCGTCGGAGTTCATCAAGCCCTGCTTTGTTCTGGTCTGCGCGGCATCCATCGTGGAGCTGCACAAGAAGATCAAGATCCTGTTCTTCTATGTCTCCAAGGACACCCTCTGCCTGTGCGCGGCGACGCTCGTCATTTTCGGCTTGCAGTGGTGGTGCCGCGATCTCGGAAGTCTGCCGACCTTTGCGGCAATCTTCGGCTGTGCGCTGGTCTGCCGTCTGTGCTATCCGCGTGCGAAGATCAACAAGACCGCCATCGCGGCGATGTGCGTGGGCGGCGTGCTGCTCGCCATGATCGCATGGATGCTCGCGCCCTCGTATGTGCAGGATCGTCTGCATGCCGACATCTGGGCGGATCAGTACGGCAAGGGCTACCAGCAGTGTCAGGCACTCATTGGCATTGCCCGCGGCGGCTGGCTGGGCGTGGGTCCCGGAAACGGCAAGCTTGCCGGGGTATTCGCGCATGAATCCGACATCGTATTCTGCACGATCTGCGAGGAATGGGGACTGCTCTACGCAGGACTGACCGTGGTCATCATCCTCATCATGCTCACGACCGTGCTGATGAATCCCCCCAAGAGCTACTACCACGCGACCATGAGCGCGGGTGTTGTGGCGGCGTTCATCGCGCAGATGGCACTGAACATCTTCGGCTCCTGCGATATGATCCCGTTCACGGGCGTGACGCTCCCGTTCATCTCGGAGGGCGGCAGTTCGATGGTGACATGCGGCTTTCTGGTCGGGATGCTCAAGGCAGGACAATCCCCGCTGTTCCACCACGAAGTCCCCAGGCGCAAGAAGAAACCGCAGGAAAAACCCCCGGTAAGAAGGAGGGCTGACGCATGAAAAGTATCCGCAGAGGACAGCATCTGATTACCATTATGCTGCTGGTGTTCCTGCTGATGTTCGGTGTGCTGATCTATCGGCTCCAGACGAAGGCAGCGTTCTACATCTCACATTCCTCGGACATGTCGCTCGGCAAGGTCTATGACCGCCGGGGCGATGTGCTCTTTGACCCCAAGGCGACGGCGGGCACCTACGGCGCGGATTATTTCATCGACGTGGGCAATCTCATCGGTGACGATTCCCGCCAGATGACCAACACCCTCGTTTCCCAGAACCGCGAGCGCCTTGCGAATTTCAGCTTCATGCTCGGTGAACAGACGGACGGGCAGGCATCGGTCTGCACGACGCTCGATCATACGGTGAACCGCAGGGTCTACGACCGGTTTGGCTGGAAGAACGGCTGCGCGGTGGCATATAACTATGTGACCGGCGAGATCTACGTCTGCTTTTCCAAGCCCAGCGTGAACATTCTCGATCACTACGAGAACATCGACAGCCTTGAGGACGGCAGTCTGCTGTGCAAGGTGTTCTATCCGACGGTTCCCGGCTCGACACAGAAGATCGCCACGACCCTTGCGGCGCTCGAGCACATGGGCTACGAAACCCTCATGGAAAAGAGCTATTCCTGCATCGGCGGATACCAGAATCTCGGCGGCGAGGTCATCAAGTGCCACAAGGATGCCGGTCACGGGATCCAGGACATCAACGAGGCATTCGCCAACAGCTGCAATCCGTGGTTTGCGCAGCTTGTCGAGGATCCGGGCTGGAAGCTCTCGGACATCGAGGAAACCTACCATTCCATGGGCTACAACATCAACAACGAGGACACGCCCCAGACGATCGACGTGGACGGTATCAGCGCATTCACGGCATCGACGAACCTCACGGACAAGACGGATTTCAACACCCAGTGGGGCTGCATGGGACAGGGCACGACGCTGGTAAGCCCCTTGCAGCTCATGGTATGGCAGAGCGCCATCGCCAACCAGACGGGTGTGGCAACGATGCCGCATCTGATCGACCACACGGTGTCGGTCAGCGGCAAGGCGGGCGCGAAGGCGACGACCGCCTACGGACAGCACCGGATGTTCAGCCCGGAGAATGCGGCGCACATGCGCGAGATCATGCGCTATAACGGCATCAACCGCTATGCGGATCTGCTGCCGGGTTCTGTGGTTGCCGTCAAGAGCGGCACGGCGCAGATCGGCAAGGACAAGACGGAAAACTCCCTGCTCACGGGCTTTGTGGATGATCCGGATTTCCCGGTTGCATTCTGCATCGTGATCGAGAACCGTGTCAGCGGCGAGGTGACCACGAGCCAGATCGCCGCGACGATGTTACAGGAGCTGAAAACAGCGCTCGATAATTAAAATGCTAAAATTTCACAATTCTGTCATGGTATGCCCCTTGACAAACAGACCGCAATGCGCTATAATGAAGGCGGGAAGGGGGCTTTTACGATGACCAAGGAACGGCGGGCGGAAATCGCCCGGCTTATTGAACAAGGGGAATGGCTCCATGTGACCGGCAGCCGCAAGAATATTATGCAGACAGAGTTCTACGACGTTGTCGAGGAGCTGCTGCACCGTGACGAAGTGCGGGAGCTGGCGGATTTCACGCATCACCGGATGACAACGCGGTATCAGCATTGCCTGAACGTCTCCTATTATAATTACAAGCTTTGCCGGTTATTCCGGCTGGATGCCGATTCCGCGGCGCGTGCGGGGCTTCTGCACGATCTGTATCATTACGATACGGCACGGTATTCCAAGACCGCACCAGCCATCAAGCACAGTCATTACCATCCGCAGGTGGCGCTTGAAGCAGCCGAAAAGCTGCTGGAGATGAACGACTGCGAGCGTGACATGATCGGGAACCACATGTGGCCCGTGACCGTTCCTCGCCCGAAATATGCGGAGACGTACATCATCACCTTTGTGGACAAATACTGCGCCGTGATCGAGTACCTGCTCCCGCAGCCGGCACGATTCGGCAGATACGTCCGCAACCGCATCTATGCCTGTCGGCACAGGAATACGAAAACCGCCCGGAGCTGAACCGGGCGGTTTTTTATGCGGGGATTGCGGAGGCTCCCCCCCCCTCCCCCAAGGGGGAGGGGGCTTTGCGCAGGGGGCTGCGCCCCCTGCACCCCGCTTGCGGGGGCTGGTGCCCCCACACCCCATGCCCCCCAAAAAAGGGGGAGGGGGCTTTTCGCAGGGGGCTGCGCCCCCTGCACCCCGCTTGCGGGGCTGGTGCCCCCACACCCCATGCCCCCCAAAAAAGGGGGAGGGGGCTTTGCGCAGGGGGCTGCGCCCCCTGCACCCCGCTTGCGGGGCTTACGCCCCACATCTCAACCTTATGCCAGCACACACCGGAACGCCGTCGGCAGGGAATAGGTGCTCTCCAGCTCCTCCGGGGTCACCCAGAGAAATTCCGCCGGCATTTCGCCGCATTCCAGAAAGACCCCGTGCATCTCCCATGTGATGTGCGTGAAAATATGCCGGCGCTCCACGGTTTTGCGGATTTCCCGCGGGGATGCGCCCCATGCGCTGCACTGCGCGACAGCTTCCGGTTCCGTGAGTGTGCCGTCCACATTCGGCAGCTCCCAGAGGGACGCAAGCAAGCCCTTGGCAGGGCGCTTCCGGACGGCGATCCTGCCGTCACAGGTCAGGACGAATACCGTGCGCTGTTCGATGCGGCGCTTTGTGTTTTTTTCGCGCACCGGGAGCATCCCGCTGCTGTGATGCCGGAACGCCATGCAGATCCCCGACAGGGGACATTCCCCGCATTTCGGGGCGCCGTTCGGGACGCATACCACCGCCCCGATCTCGATGAGCGCCTGCGTCAGCTCGCCGGCACGGTCTGACGGATACACCGCGGCAAGCTGTGCGGTCATATCGGATTTGACTCTGGCATCGAGGACATTGCGGAAATCCTCCTGCACCCGCGCCATGACGCGCAGGACATTGCCGTCCACGGCGGGCGTGGGGGCATCATAGCAGATCGAGGAGATCGCCCCGGCGGTATAGTCCCCGATGCCGGGGAGCTCCCGGATTGCCGCATGCTCCTGCGGGAATCTGCCGCCGTGGTCATGCATGACAGTCTGCGCCGCCTTTTGCAGATTCCGCACGCGGTTGTAATACCCCAGCCCCTCCCAGAGCTTGAGGAGCTTGTCCTCCGGGCAGGCGGCAAGTGCGGCAATATCCGGCAGCTCTGCCAGAAACCGCGCATAATAGCCCTTGACCGCCTCGACACGGGTTTGCTGGAGCATGATCTCCGACAGCCAGATGTGATACGGCTCGCGGTCATGCCGCCACGGCAGATCCCGGTGATGCGCCGGATACCAGTCCAGGAGCTTCGGGATGATTTCGCCGGGGAGCCGGGATTTTTCCGTGGCAAGCTCCCGCATCCGGCGGATGATCTTCTCGTAGACCGGCAGCATGTGGGCTTCCGTGCAGAACTGCGCGATCTCCTCCGTTCCGAGCCACCGCACATCCCGGTTCTCATCGGGCTTGGCGGCGACCGGCTGTGATACGGGCGCGATCAGTCCGTAGGTCACGTTGAAATGCAGATGCTCCGGCACGGGGTTGCCGTGCTTTTCGTGCGGGGGAACGGGGAGCGCATCGATGGAGAGGATGCGCCGCGTGAGGGGATAGAGCTGCGTGACGGAGGTTTCCTCCCGCGCCTCCCGGAGCGCGACGCCGAGCAGATCGGGATCGCCGTCCGCATGACCGCCCGTCCAGCCGACGGAGCCGTAGATGAGATGATACGCCATGAGTGTCTGCGTCAGATCCGGCGAGAGAATGAAACCGGAGCAGGTGATATGCCCCGCCGCGCAGTCCCGGTCGAGGATGCGGTCGCCGTAGGTATCGATGTGGGCGAGCAGCGCCGCCTTAGTCTCTGCCTCGGCTTCGGTGTAGGGGATGAAGGATGCGATTTCCTGTGAAAGCTGTGACATAAAAGCTCCTTTTGCATAAAAATCCCCCGCCCGGTGGGGCAGGGGCAATGGTTACGGTGTGTTCTTGATGACGTTCCGCGCCTTGATGACGATGTTCTTGTCGTTCTCATACGTCAGCATATGCGATGCATAGCCGATGTCCACCCAGCGCACCTCGGAGATCTCCTCCTCCTGCGGGACGAAATCGTAGTTCTTAGCCTTGCCGATGAAATAGACCACGACCTTCTGCGTGTCGCGCTTCGGGGAATAGCTCACCGTTTCCCGGAAGGTCGGGTCGATGATGACATCGATCGACGTCTCCTCCTTGATCTCCCGGACGGCTGTCTCGACCTCCGTCTCACCGGCTTCCACATGTCCCTTGGGGAACGACCAGTGCCCGGAGTTGATGTGCCGGATCAGCAGGATCTCAATATTACCATGAAATCTGCGGTACACAATGGCGCCGCAGGATTTTTCATGCCGCATGTTCTCGCTTCCTTTCCCAATATACCGTCATCCCGGCGTTCCTGCCCATGCTCGCAGGGGTCAGGTGATGGTTTTGTAATCTTTTGTTGTAATTATTATAGCATATTTTATCTATTTTGTCCATATCTTTTTTTCGTGTTCCGAAAAAAATTTTTTCTGGAGAACGGTTATCTGCCCCATTTGCCGGAAAATGGTTCCGGAGACGGGAAATAGGGACTGTGCGAATTGAATAGGAACGGAGCTTCAAAACTGTGAACTTTTTATGATATTTTGCAAAACCTATTTACGAAATCGTTTAAATATGGTACAATATATAAAGAAGAAAAGATAAAGAGTCTGTCGGAGACAGCGCAGACCCAACCGAAAAGGAGCCAGCATGAACGAAGAACCCATATTTACGCCGGAACAGTTCCGCGCCCAGGCGGTGGAGCTGAGTCAGGCGGTTGCCGAGCTGCATCGGCGGGATTCGCAGAGGATCGACCCGCATGACCCATTTGAGAACGAGACGGAATTTCATGATTATCAGAGCGACTATGCCGAGATCGTGCCGCAGATCCGTATTCCCGGCTGCCGCATCCCGCTGCGGGCAAATTCCCGCGAAAAGAGCAGAATCCGGCGCTTTTACAATATTGTCGGCGGCTTTATGCTGCTGCACCTGATCTGCTCCAATGTGATCGCGGTCGGTCTGGAGTGGCTGATTCTGGCGCTGCTGCGAATGTCGGACAGTGCGATGACAGCGCAGCTCCCGACGAATTACACGGAGCTGGCGATCGACTATATGGAGAATTCCTCCACGATCCTGGCGCTGAATATCCTTGCCATGGGCGTCACCAGCACGGCGCTTGCCCTACTGGGTCTGCGCATGACGAAGATCTCGGTTCCGAGCCTGTTCCGCACGAAGAAATTTGACGGCATCACGGCGTTCAGCTATATCACGATCATCATCCTGCTACAGTGCGTATGCGGCTATGCAGCAGTCGGGCTGCGGGAGCTGTTTGACGGCGTGGGCGTGACGCTGTATGAGCCGGATATCAGCATGGGACAGGATCTGAAAACGACGATTCTGTCGCTGATCTACGGCGTGATCGTCGCGCCGTTCACCGAGGAGCTCCTGATGCGCGGCTTTGTGCAGAAGAATCTCTCCCGCGTGAGTCAGCGCTTTGGCATCGTCATGACGGCGTTCCTGTTCGGGCTGTGGCATGAGAATGTGGCGCAGTTTGTTCTGGCGTTCGTGGGTGGTCTGTTCTTCGGCTATATCGCAGCCAAGCATGATTCCCTGATGCCGTCGATGATCTGCCACATGGCGGTGAATCTGGTCGCGGAGATCGGATCCCTCTTTGAGGAGCGTGGCTGGGAGACTGCCATGACCGTGCTGGACTGCATCTATTTCGGACTGGCGCTGGTGGGACTGGTGATGCTTATCCGTCTGCTGATTGTGGAGCGTTTTCCGCGCACAACGCCGCATCAGGCAGAGCGCGGACTGCGGCAGGCATTTGCAAGCCCGCTGCTGATGGCGGTCTGCGCGAGCCATATCGCCGTCATGGTTGCCCTGATCGTTCAGAAGACGAAATAGGAAACCTCTAAAAGCGATGATTTTAGAGGTGGGGGTGTGGGGCGAAGCCTCACGCATAGTCCTTATACTTTTCGCAGAAAAGTAAAAGGGGCGGATTTTAGAGCGTCTCAATAGCCTGCTATTTCAGCAGCTCCTGCCGGAGAAAGAGGAGCAGCTTCTTTTCACGGCGCGAGACCTGTACCTGCGTCATGCCCAGCACCTGTGCCGTGCGGCTCTGCGTGAGCTCCTGAAAATAGCGCAGCTCCAGCAGCTTTCGGTCGGCAGGCGCCAGCAGCGCCATGACCTGCCGGAGCGCGAGCGAATCGCTGATCTGCTCATCCGGCGCCGGTACGGCGACATCGAGCTGTCCCTCGTCCTCGTCGGGTGCCGTCAGGGAGAGGACGGGCGCACAGGCACAGAGAGCCGTGGTGATCTCCTCGGCGGAGGTGCCGGTCTGCTCGGCAAGCCATGAGAGCGCCGGTTCACAGCCGTGGGCTTTCTGGTAGGCTTCCGTGAGCTGCTGGATCTTCAGGGACAATTCCCGCAGGCTGCGGGAGACATGCACCGTCCCCGCGCTCCGGAACAGCCGCTTGATCTCGCCCAGAATGACCGGCACGGCATAGGTCGAGAACTGCACGCCGCGTGCGGGGTCAAAGGCATTTGCCGCCTTGACGAGTCCCTCGCATCCGGCGGAATAGAGATCCTCGTAGGGGATGCCGCGATTGCGGAACCGGTTGGCGCAGAGGTGTACCAGTCCGAGGTGATCCTCGGCACGCGGGGCATCAGGCTTCGTTCTCATGCTGCACCCCGAGTCTCCGGCGCATGGTCAGGACGGTACCCTGTCCGCGCCGGCTGCGGACGTGGAGTGAATCGGTGAAGGTCTGCATGATGGCAAAGCCCAGCCCGGCGCGGTCCTCCTCGGGTGCGGAGGTGTACAGCGGCTCCATCGCCTTGGCGACATCGGGGATGCCGCAGCCCTTGTCAGCGACGCGAATGTAGAGGACACGCCCCGGCAGCATCCGCAGGCAGACGGCAACCTCCCCCTCGGTATCGCGGTAGCCGTGGACGATGGCATTGGTGACGGCTTCGGAGATGACGGTGCGCAGATCGGCAAGCTCCTGCGCGGTCGGATCGGCGGGGATGAGGAAAGCCGACAGCGCCGCACGCGCCAGCGCTTCATTGGCGGAATTGGCGGGGAAGGAGCAGCGGAATTCGTTGAGAATCTTCATGACACGACCTCCTTCCGTGAGGTGCGGATGCGGGCGAGCCGTTCCATCCCGGCAAGCCGGAGGATGCGGCTGATGTGCGGCGCGGGATCCTGGAGGATGAGCTCCCCGCCCAGCGGATGGAGAATCTTGTAGCGTCCCATAATGAGCCCGATCCCGGAGCTGTCCATGAAGCTCACCCCCGAAAAGTCGAGGACGAGGATTTTCGGTGTGCGGGCATAGAGCGCGGCATCGATCTCCGCACGGAGCGAGCCGGCGCAGTGGTGGTCGATCTCCCCGGACAGCGCAGCGGTGAGCGTGTCCGCAGAGGCATCATAAAAAATCTGCATGGCGTGAATCCTTTCTGTTTTTCTTTTATTGTAGCACACCGGGCGTGTCAGAATTTGCTGAAACCGGGAAGTAACGGTTCAGGGTGTGCCGCGGAAAGCTTAAGGCAACACCGCACAAAGACCGCCTGACGGCTCAGCACGTCATCTGTACCCCATCTTTTCCTTGCTCTGCATAAGCGATCAGCACCAAATCATAGATTTATGCAAAGCTCCGAAAAATCTGTGGCACATCTGACGCACTGTCCTTTGTACGGTATTACCTTAAAGAAAATTTTAAGTTGTTTTAAGACTGTTTTAAGAACAGTGCTTTATACTATAAGTGTAATCAAACAACGGACGTGATAAACTAACACGAAAGGAGCATCTGTTATGGCTATCAGTACATTTATGAGAAAAGAGATCAAGTTCATGCTGAACATGGATCAGTACGAGAGACTGTTAGAGGAGATCCACAAGCACATGGATCCGGATAAATTCTGCGTCGGCGGCAAGGATTACGGTATCTACAATCTTTATTACGACACACCTGATGATTACCTCATCCGCACCTCGCTCGAAAAGCCCTATTATAAGGAGAAGATCCGCCTGAGAAGCTATTTCTCCCCTGCAAAGCCGAGCGACACGGTGTTCCTCGAGATCAAGAAGAAGGTCGGCGGTATCGTCACCAAGCGCCGCGTGACCCTCACCCTCGCAGAATCCGATGCGTATCTCATGCAGCGCCAGAAGCCTGTTGATCTGACCAAGTACCTCCAGAAGCAGATCTTCTCGGAGCTGGATGTGTTCCTCGACAGCTATCCTATCGCGCCCAAGCAGTACATCAGCTACCAGAGAAGCGCATTCTTCGGCAAGGATGACCCGGATTTCCGCCTCACCTTCGACCGCAACATCACCGAGCGCCGCTACGATCTGTCTCTGGCAATGCCCAGCTACGGCGCACAGGTCATCGCCCCGAACCAGCGTCTGATGGAAGTCAAGATCGCCGGTGCGATGCCCCTCTGGCTCTCCGAAAAGCTCGCAGAGCTGGAGATCTACAAAATCAGCTTTTCCAAGTACGGCAGAGCTTACCAGCGGTTTGTCCGCCACCAGCTCTACAAGGCAGGACATTTCCAGACGCAGGAAGCGCCGCAGTCCGCAGAGGCGCCTGCAAGCAGGATCCTGCAAAAGAAAACGGCAGCCAGCCGCATCTACCGCCCGACCGCAAACGGCATCGTGCTCCCGTGAGCCGTGCCATGCTATAGAGAAAGGAAGTACATTATGTTTGATTCGTTGCTGCAATCGGCAGAGTCCGCTTACGCTGCCACCACCCAGGTCAATATCGGTTCGTTCCTCGCGTGTACCATTGCCGCGATCATCCTCGGCTTCGGCGTGAGTGTCCTCTATATGCTGACCCATAAGAAGGAGGGCTACACCCAGAGCTATGCTGTGACCCTCATCATGCTCCCGCCCATCGTGTGCGTGCTGCTGATGCTCATCAACTTCATCGGCGGTATCGCAATCGCCGGCATCTTCGGACTGACCCGCTACAGAAGCGTGGCAGCAGACCCGAAGGACATCGGCTATGTGTTCCTGGCAATGGCAGTCGGCGTAGTGACCGGCATGGGCTATATCGCGTATGCGATTATCTTCCTGGTGCTGATGGCGATTGTGCTCTTTGCACTGAATACGCTGAATTACGCGGCACCCAAGAACTCCGACATGACCCTGAAGATCTCCGTACCGGAGAACCTGAACTATGACGGTCTGTTTGACCCGATCCTGGACAGATACTGCGCAAGCTGGAGACTCCGCAGAGTCAAGACGACCAACTTCGGCTCGATGTTCGACTGCATCTACAGCATCCAGCTCCCGCTGAACGTGGATCAGAAGAAGATGATCGACGAGCTGCGCACCAAGAACGGCAACATGACTATCACCCTGACCCTGTTCAAATACGACGATAAGATCTACGAAAAGTAAGACCTTTCATGTACCACAGAGCACCGGATGTATGACATCCGGTGTTCATTTTGTGCAGACAACCTCTTTTGACAGCGTGTAAAAAATGCAGATGAGGTATAAAATTTGGTGAAATCGGCGGATATTTGTACCGACTAATAAGATGAACGAAATGTGAATATGAAATTACTCACCTGAATTTCACAGTTATTTCATATTTAAGGGAACGAAATTACGCAAAACAACCCCGAAACTGCAAGTTTATAAGACAAATGGTTGGTAATAAATAGTATTGGGTATTGAATTGGGGTATAAAATCGAGTAAAATAATGAAAACAGCGGTGATACGGGCACTTGAAGATAGAAGGACAGGAGGTTTCCCCTCTCAAATGCTTCCGTCCTTCGATTGCAGATCTTCAAGAACGTCTGATCTCAAAGCTGTTGAAGAATAGGGTGCTTTAACAATAGCGCAGTGGAATTTCGGTTCCAGTTGAGGCATGATATTCTTCAAAGAAGTAACAGCTTGCAGTGCAGATGGGCGAAAGCTCAGGATTAAGCTGTAACATCTTTTACCTTCCTCTTTATGAAAACATCCGGCAGACGCCGGATGTTTTTGTTTTTTCGGTGGATGAAATGAAGAAATGGCTTTGATGACATTGCAAATAAAACTATTGACATTGCCAATAAAATAGTGTATACTATTTTTAAGGAGGTGACATGTATGGCACATAAATACTTTTACCTTACTTGCCCCAAATGCCATAGCTTTGGTTCCAATATGATAATAGTGACACATCCACAAACTGCTGACAATATAGCGTTTTGTCAAAAATGTGGAAATACATGGGGTTCTTCAATTATCACAAATAATAATCGCTTTCTTTGGATCATCGGCTTTCTTGCATGCCCAATCGGTGCAATATTTCTTCTTTTTTTAATGCAATCATCTCAAACTCCAATCAATCCCAGTCCAGAAATCCAAACGCTTATTTCACAAAAGATTCGTGAACAAGAAATAGCTCGTGAGAAAGCAAGGGATGAGGAAATGCAAAGGGCGAATGCGCGCGGCGCGGCGGCGGAAATTTATAGAAATGGAGGTGCATGTTGGAATTGTGCCTATAATAATGCCACTAGTTTCTGCGATAAGCCAGGTTCCGACATGTACAACAAGCAAACATTCGACACAGAAGCAGTGTATGGTGTGAAAGCATGCCCATATTGGAAGAAAAGATGAATCCTGCAAAACTGATTATGTTTTTTTCTCTTCCAAAAGATTTCATCCAAAAACCACTTGACAAATTCTGAAAATGTTGTATAATTTATATTAGGAGTGTAACTCAGGGGGAAGCTATGCCCGGCAGAGGAGGCTCCCCAAAAGAACATTGGTTTAAGGAGATGAGTACTATGGGATTCATGGACACTTTGAGCGGCGCCGGCAGAGGCGTGAGCGAAAAGGCGAAGAATGTTTCCGAGGTCAACAATCTGAAGCGTAAGATTCTGTATGAGGAAGAGCGTATCGTTGAGGTATTTGCCGATATCGGCAAGAAGTACTACAAGAACCCGGACGAGGATCCGCAGGTTCTCAAGGCACTGTGCGAGGATATCGATACCCGCCGCCGCCGTATCAAGAAGATGCGTTTCGAGCTGAACCAGATCCGCGGCTATAAGATCTGCCCCAAGTGCGACGCTGAGGTCAACGAGAAGTTCCAGTTCTGCGGCGTTTGCGGCGCAAGACTCCCCGATGCCGATGATGAGGATTTCACCTCCCTCGAGTCCAACGACTACTACACCGAGTCCGACAGCTTCTTTAATGCGGACACGATCAAGAATTATTAAGAAACGCAAATCCCCTGATGCAGATCAGGGGATTTTTGTGTATATACACAAAGATGGGTTCAAGCAGCTTTCAGAAACAAAAAATTTGAAAAAAATACTTGCATTTTAAAACAAACCGTGTTATAATAGGAGTACCGCGTGAGAAATACAGTTGTTTTCCACTGGCGGAATTTTATGTAGGAGGGTTCTTAACAATGGCGTTAAAGAATCAGTATCTCCTTGACCTCCTGGAGAGAGTCAAGGCAAGAAATCAGGGCGAGCCTGAGTTCATCCAGACAGTAACAGAGGTTTTCGAGTCCGTTGAGCCGCTTGCTGAGGCAAGACAGGATCTCATCGACGCAGGCGTTTTCGAGAGAATCGTAGAGCCTGAGCGCCAGATCGTATTCCGTGTACCGTGGGTTGACGACAACGGCAAGGTACAGGTAAACCGCGGTTTCCGTGTACAGTTCAACTCTGCAATCGGTCCGTACAAGGGCGGTCTGCGTTTTGCTCCCAATGTATATATCGGTATCATCAAGTTCCTCGGTTTCGAGCAGATCTTCAAGAACAGCCTGACCGGTCTGCCTATGGGCGGCGGCAAGGGCGGTTCCGACTTCGACCCGCAGGGCAAGTCTGACGCTGAGGTTATGCGTTTCTGCCAGAGCTTCATGACTGAGCTCTGCAAGCACATCGGTCCGAACACCGACGTTCCGGCTGGCGACATCGGCGTAGGCGGCCGTGAGATCGGCTACCTGTTCGGTCAGTACAAGAGAATCCGCAACGAGTTCACCGGCGTTCTGACCGGTAAGGGCTTCGAGTACGGCGGTTCCCTGATCCGTCCGGAGGCTACCGGCTACGGTGCAGTTTACTACACCTGCAACATGCTCGAGCACTTCGGTGACACCATCAAGGGCAAGACCGTTGCAATCTCCGGCTTCGGCAACGTAGCATGGGGTACTGTTAAGAAGGTTAACGAGCTCGGCGGTAAGGTTGTTACCATTTCCGGTCCGGACGGCTATGTATACGATCCGGCTGGCATCAACACCGAGGAGAAGGTTAACTACATGCTCGAGATGCGTGCTTCCTGCCGCAACCGCGTTCAGGATTACGCAGACAAGTTCGGCGTTGAGTTCCATGCAGGCGAGAAGCCGTGGGGCGTTAAGGCTGACATCATCATGCCGTGTGCTACCCAGAACGAGGTTGGCATGGCTGAGGCTGAGAAGATCGTTGCAAACGGCGTGAAGTACTATGTTGAGGTTTCCAACATGCCGACTTCCAACGAGGCTATCGCATTCCTGAAGTCCAAGGGCGTTATCGTTGCTCCGTCCAAGGCTGTAAATGCCGGCGGTGTAGCAGTTTCAGGTCTTGAGATGAGCCAGAACTCCATGCGTTACAACTGGACTGCTGAAGAGGTTGACGAGAAGCTCAAGGGCATCATGGCTAACATCTTCAAGTCCTCCATCGAGGCAGCTAACAAGTACGGTCTGGGCGACGATCTGGTTGCAGGCGCTAACATCGCAGGCTTCCTGAAGGTTGCTGAGGCTATGAAGGCTCAGGGCGTGGTTTGATTACCCGCACACGAATCAGCTTTACACAATGTCCGTTCCCTCCGGGGGACGGACATTGTTATTTCCGGATATGAAAGCTGTATGAAATTCGCCCGGAATCGCTTGCTTTTCTGTGGAAAACATGCTATAATAGCATAAACGCCCGATCACAGAGAAAGGAGAATCCCTATGGACGAACAGAAATTCTATCTGGAAACCATCGGACAGGCGACAGATGCCGACAGAAGTGAGATCGAGACGCTGTTTTATGAGTTTCTGGAGCTGGAGCATCTTTACGAATCTGCCGCAGAGCTGGTCAAGACACAGCTCGGCATCTATGATAACGAGTTTTCCATGAAATTCCAGCGCAACCCCATCCACGGCATTGAGAGCCGCATCAAATCCCCGCAGAGCATCGTGGGCAAGCTCCAGAAAAAAGGGCTGGAGCTCTCCGCGAAATCCGCCCAGAAGCATCTGATGGACATCGCCGGCATCCGTGTGGTATGCTACTATGTCAACGACATCTATGCCATTGCGGAGCTCCTGTCCACGCGGGACGACTTCAAGCTCGTCAAGATCAAGGACTACATCCGCAATCCCAAGCCCTCCGGCTACCGGAGTCTGCATATGATCGTGATGGTTCCGGTGTATCTGGCGACGTGCCGCAAGGAGGTCCCTGTGGAAATCCAGATCCGCACGATTGCGATGGATTTCTGGGCGAGTCTGGAGCACCAGCTCCGCTATAAGACGCACGCACCCGTTCCGCCGGAGCTGATGGACGAGCTGCACGAGCTCGCCGGCACCATTGCTGAGACGGATCTGCGGATGCAGGACATCTACCAGCAGATCAACGACCTTTGATGAATGAAAGGAAAGACCACCATGCCAAACAATGTTTACACCTTCGCGTACAATGACCAGAAGCCCGGAATCACGGCGCCGTCCTTTGCCGCATCCGACGGGGTGCAGGCGGCATCCGTCGATGCCCAGACCCTGAATGATCTCCTGCCGATTGCGCAGTTCAAGGGCAAGTCGGCGGGATTCCCGGACGGAACCGGATTTCAGATGTATTACAACCCGACCGCGAAGGATGTGTATCTCTGCAAGACGGATGCGAGCGGCAAGCCGCTGGCGGAGAACGGTTCCGTCACGCTCTATGATGTGTTCAAGAGCGACGTGACGCTCGATTACAGCATGAGCTACAAGATCGCGTGCAATTACAACCAGTTCCAGATCCAGAAGGCGCAGGGCGAGATGGTTGCGGACGGCGATCAGAATTACTTCAAGCTGGACAATCTGTTCATGACCGACGGGCACACGGATTACGACCTGCTCAATGCCTTTGCCGCCGCAGACGGAGCTGCCGCCGAGGAGACAACCGCCGCATCGAATGCCGAAACGACCGAAGCCGAAACGGATGCTGAAACGGATGCCGAAACGGAAGCCGAAACAGAAGCGGAGACTGCCGGGGAGCAGACCGAAGCGGAAACGGCGGAGGAGACCGATGCAGAGCCCGAATACGAGGCGACCGTTGCTGTCCCGGAGCCGGATCCGGTACCGGCAGAGCGCACATCGTCCGGCTCCTCCGGGATTCTGATCGCGCTGGTGATCTTCTTTGCGATCCTGCTGGCGGGCACGATGACGACGTGCTTCCTGCTTGTGAAGAAGATCCGTGAATTGCAGAATGTTCCCGCGCCGGACAACTCGAAGTATGAGCAGCGCGAGAAGGATTATCAGGCGGAAATTGTGCGCCTTGCCAAGGAGAATGAGCGGCTGAAGGATGAGCTGAACAACCGGGATTGATTGTCCCGGATTCAGCCCATATTTTCATTGACTTTTCCGTCGAAATCGTTTATGATAAATGTAAAGCGATGTGGGTGCAGGGCGGTCACGCCCTGCCGAGGGTCAAGGGGCAAGCAGCCCCTTGTGGGGGTCAGGGGGCAAAGCCTCCTGATCGGGCGTAAGCCCGAAAAAACCCTGGAAAGGAGAAACATCCCATGACACAGCAATTCATCAAGCCGCCGGTCGAGGTACGCTATGCGGATGAGCTCGCGGCGCTCAGGGTAGCCGATACCGGCAAGCGCCCGGAAAACTGGCAGCTTTCCCCCAAGGCAGTCCGTACCTTCATTCTGGGCGGCAAGGCGGGGGACACGGCGATTTCCCGGAAATTCTACGGCAACGACGCGCTGGTCGAGCGCTGTATCATCACGCTGGCGGGCAGCCGCGGGCTGATGCTCGTCGGTGAACCCGGCACGGCAAAGACCATGCTCTCCGAGCTTCTGTCCGCCGCCTGCTGCGGATGCAGCACCAACACCGTGCAGGGCACCGCCGGCACGACCGAGGATATGATTAAATACAGCTGGAACTATGCGCTCCTCCTCTCCAAGGGACCCTGCCGCGAGGCGCTGGTGCCGTCGCCGCTGCTCATCGGCATGGAGCAGGGCATTTTCGCCCGCTTCGAGGAGATCACCCGAACCCCTGCGGAGATCCAGGACAGCCTGATTTCCGTCATGTCCGACCAGATCCTGAACATCCCGGAGCTGGGCAATGAGGGACTCGTGTTCGCTAAGCCCGGCTTCAACATCATCGGCACCGCGAACACCCGCGACAAGGGCGTCAACGAGATGTCCGGCGCACTCAAGCGAAGATTCAATTTCGAGACGGTCGCACCGGTGCGCGATGTCAAGCTGGAGCGCGAGATCATTCTCCGCGAAGCCGCCGATCTGGCGAAGGCGGGGCACATCGACTGCGCACCCGACAAGGATGTTGCAGAGCTGCTTGCCGTGACCTATCATGAGCTCCGCGAGGGCGTGACCGCCGAGGGCACCATGGTCGAGACGCCCGCCGCCGTCATGAGCACCGCAGAAGCCGTTTCGGTCTATTTCCAGACGCTCTGCCATGCGTGGTACATGGGAAACGGCAAAATGGAGCTTTCCGTGCTGACGGAGAATCTCCTCGGCGCTGTCTGCAAGGAAAACCGTGACGATCTGGGCAAGCTCAAGGGCTATTTCCAGACGGCAGTCAAGGCGAAAGCCGCGAAAGAGGGAGGAGCATGGGACGAGTATTACAAGACGGCAAAGCACCTGAAATAAGCGGACCGCTGGTGTTTTTTCCGGTGCGCCATCACAGCCCGGTGTGCAGCTACCAGCTTGTGCGGACGATTGCGCAGTACCAGCCGGACTGTATTCTGGTCGAGGGGCCGGAAAATGCCAACGAGCTCATCCCGATCCTGACGCACGAGGATACACAGCTCCCCGCGGCGATCTACTACTTCTACAAGGACAAGAAGAAGTATGTCAGCGAGGAGGGGCAGGATTTCCACTGCTATTACCCGTTTCTGGAAAGCTCGCCGGAGATGACGGCTTTGCAGGAGGCGAAACGCCTTGGCATCGAGGCAGGCTTCATCGACCTGCCGTACAGCGAAATTCTCATCCACACGCAGGACTTTGCGGGACTCCGCAGCGAGCAGGAGCGTCACAGCTATGCGGACGATCACTACCTTGCACAGAGCAGATTCTATCAGGCGCTCTGCGAAAAAACGCATCTGCGCAGCTTTGAGGAGTTCTGGGAGAAGTATTTCGAGATTGCCGGACTGCGCCTGTCACCGGAGGAATTCCTGTACCAGATGCGCACCTACTGCGATCTGACCCGCGAATCGACCCCGCCCGAGCGCATGGAGCATGACGGCACGAATGCCCGCGAACAGCACATGGCGTATCGTATCCGCGAGAAAATGACGGATCACAGCCGGATTCTCGTCGTGACCGGCGGATTCCATTCCCCGGCGCTCGAAAAACTCGTGCAGGAGAAGATCAAGCCCCTGAAGCTCCACAAATTCCCCCCGGAGGAGGCGAACTGCTACCCGATCGCCTATTCCTACGAAGCCGCCGACGCATTGAGCGGCTACGCATCGGGCATGCCGCATCCGGGATTTTACGATACCGTCACCAGACGGCTCCGCGAAGCCGACACGCCCGAGGGCGTCTACAGCGAGACGGTGCTGTCTCTCCTGACCGAGACGGTCAAGGCATCCGCGAAGAAGGATATTGCGGTTTCCATGTCGGATGCAACCGCCGCATGGTCGCTCACGGAGGGTCTTGCCGCGCTGCGCGAAGCGCCGGAGCCGGGGTATGCGGAGCTTGCCGACGGCGTGACCGGAGCGCTCATCAAGGGCGAACGCACGCTGGCATCCTCCCTCCCGCTGGACATCCTCTCGAAGCTGGCGACCGGGTCGGGCGTGGGGCATATCGGGGATCAGAGCCATGTCCCGCCGCTGATCGTGGATTTTGAGCGCCAGTGCAAAAACTTCCGGTTCAAGATTGATTCTGCGATTCCGCAGGAGGTCGAGGTACCGCTGTTCGACAAGGAGCGGGATGCGGAGAAAAGCCGCTTCTTCCACCGCATGGCATTTTTGCAGACGACCTTCTGCGAACGCCGCAAGGGACCGGATCTGCATCACAACACCGACCGGAGCCGCGTGCGCGAGGTCTGGCGCTATACGCGCAGTCCGCAGGTGGATGCGTCGCTCGTCGATCACACGACGGACGGCATGACACTCCTCGAAGCGTGCCAGAACGTCGCCGCAAGGCGCATCCGGACGGAGCGCCGCACGGAGATTGCCGCGCATACGGCAGTCGATTGCTTCCTGATGGGGCTGACGCTCACGGGGAAGGACATGCCGCGCATGGATGAGATCATCGCGGGCGACGGCGATTTCTTCTCGCTGGGCAGGGGACTGCACGACTTCGACATGCTCCACGCCCTGCGCACGCTCTACGGCTTCGAGGATGCCGCGAACCTGACACACCTGATGCTCTGCTTTTCCAAGCTGCTCTCGCTCCTGCCGTCGATGGCGGCGGTGCAGGCTGAACAGGCGCCGGACTGCATCAGAATCCTCCGGCTGCTCTACGATGTGACGGAGCGTCTGCTCCCGGAGCGCCGGGACGATCTGCATGATGCGCTGCAAATGCTGACACGCGAGCCGAAACGTGAGCCGTCCGTCTACGGTGCGGCGCTGGGGCTCCTGTATGCGATGGACAGCCGATGGCTGACAGCCGCGGAATCCGCGATGCAGGGCTATCTCCGGAGCAGCGGCGAGGTGCGCCGGCAGGGAGCGCATTACCTGAAGGGCTTGTTCGAGACGGCGCGGGATATTGCGCTGTCCGACCACAGCTTTCTGGAGATGACCGACGAGCTGCTGGAAGCGCTGGACAATGCGGATTTCATGGAGATTCTGCCGCCCCTGCGGCTGGCGTTCAGCCATTTCACGCCGCAGGAGATCCAGATCATCGCTGCCCGTGCCGCCGCCCTGCACGGGGAGGGGGAGCGCTCGATTCTGGATGTGCGCAGCTTTGACGAGGATCTGCACGCCTTCGGAGCGCAGCTGGATGCCGAGGTCATGCGGATGATCCAAAAGTCCCGGAGAGCAGGAGGAACACCATGAACGACTATACGCTCAACCGCTGGCGGCTGATTCTGGGCAAGCAGTCCGACCAGTCGATCGGCTTTGACGGCTCGCGGCAGGAGATCGAGACGTTTTCGGATATGGAGGAGCTGCTCGATTACCTGTACGGGCAGGGCGCGGGCGAGGATGTCCGCGGCGAAACGGCAGGACGGCAGGGCGGTACCGGTGCCTCTCAGCTTCATGCCGCCGAGTGGATCACCAAGGTGCGCGAGCTGTTCCCGCGGCAGACCGCCGAGGTGCTCGAAAAGCACGCGCTGGAGGAATTCGGCATGACCGAGCTGCTGGCGGACAAGCAGGTTCTCGAGCAGATCACGCCGGACATGAACCTGCTGAAAACGATTCTCCAGCTCAAACACCTGATGAAGGGCGAGGTGCTGGAAACGGCGAAGCGCATCGCGGCGAAGGTCGCGGACGAGCTGCGGCAGAAGCTGGAAAACAGCGTCAAGCGCTCCATCATGGGGCGCATCGACCGGAGCCAGTCCAGCCCCGTCCATTCGGCGCGGAATCTGGACATCCAGAAAACCATCCGCCGCAACCTTAAACATTACGATGCGGAGAACCAGCGGCTGATTTTACAGGACGTCTGGTTCAGCAGCCGCGTGAAGCGCTATTCGACGTGGCGCGTGATTCTTGCGATTGACGAAAGCGGCTCCATGATGGGCAGCGTGATCTATTCCGCGGTCATGGCGCAGATCCTGTCACAGCTTCCGTTTGCGGATGTGAAGCTCGTGATCTTTGATACGACGGTCGTCGATTTATCCGATCAGGCGGAGGATCCCGCCGAGGTTCTCATGTCGGTGCAGCTCGGCGGCGGCACGGATATTGGCAAGGCGATGCGCTACTGTGAGCAGCTCATCGAAACGCCGGCAAAAACGGCAGTCATCTGCGTGACGGATCTCTACGAGGGCGCACCGGAGCGCAATCTGCTCCAGACCTCCAAGAGTATCCTGGAAAGCGGCGCGAAGCTCAATTACCTCACGGCGCTCGACGAGACGGCGAATCCCGCCTTTGACCGGCATCTGGGGCAGAAGCTCGCGGATATGGGCGCGTTTGTGGGGGCAATGACGCCGGAGCAGCTGGGCGATTATATCGGCAGAATGTTCGCGGGATAAGAGCCTGTTTAAAATCTTCCAATAGCCGTTTTTCCGGCAGCTTTCCGCCCTGACTTTGCCCGTAATCCTTGCAATACATACAGTATTCCTGCGGATTCCGTGCTTTGTCAGGACGAAAATCTGCCCGGAAATCCGACTATCTCCAGATCTTAAACAGACTCTAAAGGAGGAAACCATGTCAGCAATAACCGATGCGCTTCGTGCCGCCGACGAATCCTACCTCGTCGGCATGAGCAACAAGGGGCTGTATAAACGCGCCGTCAAGGATCTCGAATCCGCGGACGGCACCGTCACACCCGACGGGGATACCCTTGTCGTCGCAGTCGGCGGCGAGACGATCACTCTGCGCGATCCCCTCTGGGAGAGCACCTGCTCCTGCCCGTCGCGGAGCATCTGCCGGCATGTCCTGACCGCGATCCTGTTCGCGCAGTCCCGTTCGGACGATGCGGAGGAGGAGCCCGAACCCATACCGGAGGATGCGCCCGAACCCGAATCCGAGCCGGAGCCTGCGCCTGCACCGGAGCCTGAACCCGAACCTGAACCGGCACCGGTGCTCGATGATGCGGTTTTCACGACCGCCGCCGACGGCTATGCGCTCTGCGCGGAGGTGCTGTGCCGGGGACTGGTGCGGATGCCGGAGAATCTCGCGGAGCATCTGGAAGCTGCCGCCGTCCATGCCCATGCGCAGAAAATGGCGATTGCCGAGCGCGTGTTCCGGGAATTATCGGGACTGCTGGGTGATATGCGCGAGCGCCGCGCCGTGTTCAAGACCGGCTACTTCCTGCAACGGCTCACGCGGCTTGCCGATCATCTGGAGGGCATCCGATCGGGCAGAATCACGGAGCTGGGCGATTTCCGGCGCACCTATACCGATCACCGCGGCGACTTGAATCTCCTGGCACTCGGTGAGCGTGAGGTCGCGGGCGGTGAATACGAGGGCAAGGTGTACTATTTCCTGAATCTGGATGCCGCATCCGACCAGACGTTCTATTCCTATTCCGACCTGCGCCCGGTGTTCTACGAATCGGTCAAGCCCCGGCGCAGCATCACGGCGCCGTGGAACGCAGCCGTGCCCATGTCGAAGCTCATGGAGTCGCGCCTGACGCTCGTCCGGGCGAAGGTCTGCGGCGGAAAGCTCTCCGGCTCGGAGAAAACGGAGATCGCCGTGCGCACCAAGGGCAACCTCAACTGCGAGGAGCTCCGCCGGCAGATCCACACGGATTTCCGGGAGCTTGCCGTCTGGCTGTCCGGGCAGGACCGGCACGAGGAAACGAACCGTCTCTGCCTTGTCTGCGCGAAATGCTGCACCGCCTCCCGGTTTGACACCCATGCACAGGAGCTGCGCATGACGCTGGAGGATGCTGCCGGGGATCACGTCGATCTGCGCGTCGGCTACCGGAAGGAGACTAAGAAATTTATCGAGGAGCTTGAGCGCATCGGACGCATCATGCTCGAAAAGCCGGATGCCGATTATGTGTGGCTCTGTCTGGCGGATTTCACGGACGGCGAGCTGGTGCTCCTGCCGCTGGAGGTCTACAATTTCATCGCCGTGGACAGGGGAGCGCTCTATCGGCTCCCGCCGCAGTATGAGGCGCGGGAGAATGTCAGGGCGCCGGAGATTCTGGAATTTCTTGAGGAGGTCGAGGACTGGCTCTGCGAGCTCCTGCAAAGCGGTCTGCGTGCCGCACCGGACGACAAGGGCAGGGCGCTTGCGGACAAAGCCGCACGATGCGGGATGGACGGGCTGTCCGACCTGATCCTCGCACTCACTGCCGAGGCGGAGGGCTACCGCCACACCATGCACGCGGATGCGCAGGACGCGCTGCGTGCCATGACGAAACTCACACGCTACTTAGCGCTCGGACGCGAAAAGCTCGCGCTCATCTGCGCACTGAATACCATGCAGCAATAAAGGAGGAGAGTACCATGCTTCATAATCTGAACACATCCGAACAGTTCCCGCTTACCTGCGAAGCGCTTCGCAGCGCAGGCGTACCGGAGGAGCTTATCGCCATTGCACCGGAATATCTCGACCCGTCAAAGCCGCGCAATGATGCGCTGCTGGCCGGCATCCAGCCGCAGTGGTATCCGGGAGACGGCAACACCCAGCGCGATCTCAGCAAGGCGATGCGAAACGAGATCTACCAGACCGACCTGCCGCAGGACAAGCAGAAGCACGCCGAGGAGCTCCGCAAGCGCTGGCTGCTGTTTTCCTATGCACTCGCCGGGAATCACTGCAATGAGCTCGGTTCCGACTGGGGAATCTTGAAACCGGAGGAGATGACCGCGCTGTTCTGTTCCCGCTACGGCAAGGAGGGCGAAGCAAGGGCGTATGCGTTCCTGCTGACCGATATGTGCCAGGCACGTCATTACAGATGGATGCGGGATTGCCCGGTAAAATCCCCGGAGGTTTGTCTACAGGCAATCGCCTTCACCGACAGCTTCAAAGCCAAGATGGCGCTGACGCTGTTTCTGCTCTCCGGCTGCAAGTTACCCGCAAAGGGCATCAAGGGGCTGTTCTCCAAGCCGGATCCGCTCCTTCACGGAGGACTGCTCGTCCTGAAGGCGCTGTATCAGCAAAGTAATGAGCGCTTGAAATGCACCGAGCTTTCCACTGCTACCGTTGCGATGGCGGCGAATTTCTCCGAGGAGTGGCACAAGCGTCTGATGCAGAATCACCAGCCGGAGCGTTACAATATCGCGACGTTTATCGTGGAATCCTCGGTAACCCCCGACCCGGTGCTCGACCAGCTTGATGCTATGACCCAGAACACCCCGCAGTATGTCACCTACCTTGCCGTTCTGAATCTGGAGCCGTATAACGCAAAGACAATGTGGTCATACTCCCATACCGGTGTTCTGCCCACCCGTAACGAGCATCTGAAAAAGGTCGCTGCCTGTGACCCGCAGGGCTACTTACAGGCAATTCAGAACGAGTCATCGGTTTCAACGCGCAAGCTGCTGGCGGATCTCTTCCGGGAGGTTCATCCGGATGCGGAGCTGGAGGATATGCAGCAGCGTGCGAAGGAGCAGTGCATCCGTGCGCTGTGCTGTGACAATGACGCCTACAAGAACGAGATCACCCTGTTCCTCATCGGCGTGGACAGCATGGAGCAGTTCCTCGAAACCGAGCCGAAGCTCAAGCATAACGTTGATTTCTGGCGCGAAAAGGGTGCAAAGTATGTTGATGCCTACGGATTGGACGATTTTGCGGAGCGCTGCATCTGCTTCCAGGTGATGGTCAACTTCAAGGACGTGTATAATACGTCCCGTGTACCCGGATGGGATGTAGAAAGAAAACGTGCGGAAACGCTGAAGCTGTTTGAAAAGCACGGTGTCCCGCTGCGGAGCATCTTGAATTTCTGCGGCAATCTGTCCTGGACGACCGACGAGATGAAGAAGCTGCTCCTGTCGCATTTCATGCCGCTTGCGGAGGAGACCGCAGCCCTCGATTCCTCCATGCTTTGTGCCGAGGGGCGGAAGCTGGCGATGTATCTTCTCAACGAATCGCAGAACTGGGATGCGCTGTTCCGCTATACGGACGATTCCGGCAAGGGCGTGCGTGCGGATCTCTGCACCTACCTGCCGCTCCCCGGAGAGGGCTATGATGACCGGTACCGCGAGCTTCTGAATGCCAAAAAGCAGGGCAAGCGCGAGATCGCAGTCACGATGCTCGAAAAAAGCTGTCCGGATTCGCTCAAGGATGCCGTGCAGGAGGCGTTTGACAAGGAGAAGCATGCCGGCTTGCAGACACGGCTTGCGGTGCTCCTCGGACAGGCAGCCCCCGCATCTGCACAGGCGTCCGTCAACGGCGATCTGGTCGAGACGCTGACCAAGGGCAGCAAGGGACGGAAGGTCGATTTCCTGTTCAATGCGCCGTTCTCGCCTGTGCGGAACGCGGACGGCGAACCGGCGGACGAGAATGTCCTCCGTGCGCTGGCGGTGAGCTACGCGGAGCAGACACCCTGCGGCAGAAGCCGGAGCGCCGATCAGCTCGCGGCGGGGCTGAATACCGCCGATCTGGAGAAGTTCGCGGCAGAGGTATTCTCCCGCTGGATCACGCAGGGCGCAGCGGCAAAGACCAAATGGGTGCTCTATCTGGCGGCGGTTCACGGCGGCATGGATATGATTACCATGCTCCAGCACTACATCAAGGACTGGGCGGAGCATTCCCGCGGTGCGATTGCCGCAGAAGCCGCCAATGCGCTGGCGCTCAACGGCACATCCCCGGCGCTCATGGCGGTGGACAGCATGGCACGGAAATTCAAGAACAAGCAGGTGCGCACGGCGGCAGGCAATGCCTTACAGGCGGCGGCGGACGGACTGGGCATCACCCGCGAGGAGCTGGCGGATCGGTGTGCCGGATCTCGGCTTTGATGAGCATCTCTGCCGGGTATTCGATTTCGGCACGCGGCAGTTTCAGGTCTACCTCACCCCGGCACTGGAGCTGGAGATCTTCGAGGGTGACAAGAAACTGAAAAATCTTCCCAAGCCCGGTGCGAAGGACGAGAAGGAAAAGGCGGAAGCCGCCGTCAAGGACTTCAAGGACATGAAAAAGCAGATGAAGGCGGCGATCCAGAGTCAGGGGCAGCGGCTGGAATACGCGCTCCTGTGTGACCGTAAATGGACGGCAGACGGCTGGCGGGATCTGTTCATCCGCAAGCCCGTGATGCACTGCTTTGCAATCGGTCTGATCTGGGGCGTGTACGAGAACGGCACGCTGGTGCAGAGCTTCCGGTACATGGAGGACGGCAGTTTCAACACGCCCGATGAGAACGAATACGAGCTGCCGGAGAATGCCGCAATCGGGCTGGTGCATCCGCTGGAGCTCGACGATGCGACAAAGCAGCAGTGGGCACAGCAGCTCGAGGATTATGAGATCAGGCAGCCCTTCCCGCAGATCGCGCGGCAGGTATACCGTGTCACGGATGCGGAGAAAACGGAGACAGCGCTCCTGCGGTTCTCTGATCGGGAGCTTGTGGCGATCACGCTGCTCGGGCGCATGACAAAGCTCGGCTGGGACAAGGGATATCCCGGCGACGGCGGTTTCCTGACGGAATTCTGCCGCCACGATATCTCCAAGCAGACCACCGGCGAGGACGGCAGCACCGTCCGCGAGGGATTCTACCTGGAGCTGACCTTCTCGGGCATGGACATCAGCGGCTATGACAACATGGAGAACGTGCAGATCGAAAAGGTGGAATTCTACGATATCAACAACGGCAAAGCCCCCTTGCCGCTGGGCAAGATCCCGCCCCGCTATTTCAGCGAGATCGTGTATCAGCTTACCTCAGTGCTGGGCGCATCCGAAGAAACGCCGGACGAAGAAACCGAATAAAAAGAATCCCCGCACAGGAGACTGTGCGGGGATTTGTGTTACTTACTCTGCGGAACTTCCTTGATGATGCCCAGAACGTACTTCAGGAGTACCAGTGCATCGTTGCCGTCGAGCTTTCTGTCATTCTGCACATCAGCGTTTGCACGCTTCTGCTCGTTCAGATCAGAAACACCCAGCAGGAACTTGTTGAGTGCCACAACGTCCACGATATCCACTTCATTGTCGAGTGTGACATCACCGTACTTGGTAGCCGGCACATTGCCGCCCGGATTGGTCGGTTCTGTGGTTGCGTTGGATACCTCAGCGCTCGGCTCTGTGGTCGCCGCAGTGGTCGCCTCTGTTGCGGGCTTGGTTGCCTCCGTTGCCGGCTTGGTTGCTTCCGTGGTCGCCTCAGTCTTGGGCTCGGTCGGCTGCGGATTTTCGGTAGCCGTCGGATCCGGCTTGGTGCCGTCAGGCTCCTCGCCCCATACCAGCTTGCCGTCTACATACATGGTGAAATGCGGGTTCAGTGCATCGGCACTCTTGAGGCTGTCCGCCTTGTCGATCCCCTCATAGGACCAGTCATTTGTCGGATCCCATGCGCCTGTGGTGGGCTTGCCGTCGATCGCATCCGGGATGGATACGCGGAACTGCACCTCATCGCGGTGCTCGCTCTGACCGGTCGGCTGGATGGCTCTGCCGTCAGCAAACTTGATCTCGGCATAGTAGGTGTTGCCGGTCGCATCGCCGTCATACTTGAACGGACCCTCAACCGTTGCGAAGCCCTGCTCGCCTTCCTTGTACTGCTGGGACTTTGCCTCGACCTTGACATTATCCACGGAAAGACCTGCCTTGGTCAGCTCTTCGATGTTGAAGTAGTAGCGGTAGGAAATATCCTTGGCAACTCTTGCCGGCCATGCGGTGTGGTTCATTGCCCATGCCTTGACCTCGGTGTAGCTGTCGCCGGAGCCGTTGAGGATGGCAGCGACCTCCCACTCAGCCCACTTGGGCTCCTCCTTGGGCGGGAAATTCTCCAGGATCTTGCCGCCCGGATAATCTGCGATCATTGCGCAGAGTGCAGCGGTGTAGCCTGCGTTGTAGTCGATGGCTACCTCGGTGTACTGGTAATCGGAAACGGAGATCTTCGCGTCATCGTAGTTGCCGGAGCTGTCCGGACCGCCGATCAGTGCGCCGTAGAGGGTATGTGCATACTCGGTCTGCCAGTTCTCGCCGGAGCCGGAAGCGGCTGCTGCCTTGGGCTTGCCGAGCTCGTTCCAGTGATCGTCATGGATACCGGAAGCGGTTCTGTGGTGGATTGCCGTCGGGTTCTTGTCGCCCATGCCGAGCACATAGCTCATCTTCATGGAGTTGTCGCCAAAGCAGTAGTCCATCTGGGATTTTGCCCATGTTCTGAACTTTTCAGCCTTTGCGGTATCTGCCTTGAACATATCGTCCGCAGCGAGGAGTGCGAGCCATGCGGTGGTGGTTGCATGACGCAGGCAGCCCCACTGGAACAGCCATGCCAGACCGTCGCCGGTGTACTTGATGTCGCCGCCGCCCTCGATCCAGTGATTGATGTGCTTGGCAACATGTGCCTTCCACTCGTCGTTGCCGGTGATATCGGCATAGAGGTAAACTGCCGCCTGGCAGGTATCATCCCAGCAGAGACCCCATGTGAACTTGGGATCGGTGGACTGGTTCTCGGTCGGGAAATTCGGGAGGTAGTCCTTCTCGATCTTGTCGATGTAGGACTTGTCGCCGGTTGCCTTATACAGCCAGCCTGCTGCGAACATGCAGTCGTCGAGCCAGGAGGAGGTATTGTACATACCGCTCATGCCGCCGACATCCTTGGCATCGCGCCACTTGTCCGCATACTCAAAGAGCTCCTTGGCGTTCTTGAGGTAGGTCGCAGCCTTGTCGGGCTGCTCGTCCTTGAATACCAGATAGCCCTCGGCAAGTGCAGCGGCACAGAGTGCAGCGGTAGAGGAATTCTTGATGGTGTCATACGGACGATCCCAGTCGCCGCTGTTGAGGTGATGCTTGCGGAGGTAGACCTCGGCGGAGCACCAGATGTTGTGGTCAGTCGAGCCGCCCTCGAAGTCACCGATGGTGCCGACAAGCTTGCCGTCACCAAGGTAGCAGCCGTTGACGAAGTCAAGACCCCACTGGAGATTGTTGCGGTAGGTCTCACCGAGACCGGCCTTGTCCACGGCATCCTTGTACTGGAGATAGCCCCATGCCATCATGGATGCGGAGTAAGCGTTGGTGTGTGCGAACTTGAAGTGGTCGCCGGCATCGAACCAGCCGCCCGGTACGATATCGGTCTCCTTGCCGTCCTCGTTCACCATGGAATCAGCACGCCACGGCACACTGTTCCACTCCGGGAGCTTACCGGACTGCTGCACCTCGTAGAAGAACATAGACTTCTGGAGTGCCTCGGCATAGTTGTAGTCGCCGGCAGCCTTGACCTCGACCTGCTGTGCGGATTTCACCGGTGCGGTCAGCGCCGCCGCACACATGACGAGTCCGGAGATGAATGCGATCGCTTTTTTCATAGATCTTTCCCCTCTCAAAATTAATTTCCGTCCCCGCAGTGCATCCGGGAACGTATACAACTTTATTGTACTATATTCTCGGGGATTTGTCAAGCATTTTCGGGGAGATCCCGTGAGAATCGCTCCCTCCGCCGCCTGCATCCGCTTTGCCTTTGGCACAGAAAAGGAAATCCCGTTTCACTTGACCTCATCCGCCTGAAAAAAGGCTGCACAGCTCAAGCCGTACAGCCCTCTATATATAATGTATACCTTACTCCGCATCGAGCTTCACGAGCAGGATGCTCCGCGGTGCGCACGGGTAGGTGCCGCGGATCCGGTACAGCGGTGTATCGGATGCATGAATCTTGTCGGCATAGACCTCGCCGGATGCCGTCACATCCACGGCATGCCCCAGCGGGTTGATGATGAGCAGGAGCTCCTTGCCGAACCGGATCTCCATCACGCCGTCGTCACGATCCGAGAATTGCAGCACCTCGCGGATGCGCTCCGCCGTCGGGAGACGGAATTCCGGGAATTTCCGGCGAACGGCGATCAGACCGCGGTAGTAATCCGCAACATCCCGGTGCAGCGTCGCCTGATCCCAGTGCAGGGAATTGATGCTGTCCGGGGAATTGTAGCTGTCATGCACGAACCCGCCGGCAGGATTCGGCTTCGAGCGCAGGAATTCCTGCCCCGCCTGCATGAACGGGATGCCCTGCGACAGGAATACCACCGCCGCGCCGAGCTTGTCCGTCGCTTCCTGAATCTCCGACGGCGCTCCCGGCATGGAGCACATCAGCTTGTCCCAGAAGGTCAGATTGTCGTGTGCCTCGACGTAGTTCACGCACTGGCACGGCGAATCCGTCCAGTATTCGTTCTCACTCCTGCCGCTCTGCGGATGGTACACGCCGCCGCACATCACCGGGCGCATCTGCTGCGCCATATTGCCCGATGCTGCGCCGTTGACATAGCCGTAGCTACGGTCGTCAAAGACCGAGCCCTTCACCTTATCGCGGAAATCATCCGAGAACATCGCAAAATCCGGCACACTTCGCGCATTCCATTTGATGGCACGGTGACATTCGTCAAGCGGACATGAGCCGCCCGTCCAGCCCTCACCGTAGAGGATGATGTCCGGGTTGATCTTCCGCAGCTTCTCCGCCGCGAGATTCAGCGTTTTAGTGTCGAGCAGACCCATCAGGTCGAACCGGAAACCGTCGAGCTTGTACTCGCTTGCCAGATAGCACAGGCTGTCGATGATGTAGCGCCGAGCCATGTAGCGCTCAGAGGCGAACTCATTGCCGCAGCCCGAGCCGTTGGAATAGCCGTGCTGGTTGTGGCGGTAGTAGTAATGCGGGTAAATTTTCGAGAACGGAGAGTCCCCTGTATAATAGGTATGGTTGTACACCACGTCCATGATGACACCCATCCCGCGCTTGTGAATCGCCTGCACCATCTGCTTGAACTCGCGCACGCGGCACAGACCGTCATGCGGGTTCGTGGAGTAGGAACCCTCCGGTACATTATAATTAAGCGGGTCATAGCCCCAGTTATACTGCGGCTTATCCTCATCCTCGTCTATGGTTGCGAAATCATAGACCGGGAGCAGGTGAATGTGCGTCACGCCGAGCGATGCAATGTGATCGAGCCCGACCGGGATCCCCTGGCGGTTTGTGACATTCTCCTCGGTAAAGGCAAGGAATTTGCCCGGATACTTGAAATTGGCGCCCGGATCCGCGGAGAAATCGCGGACATGCAGCTCGTAGATCACCGCATCCGTATAATTGGCGAGCTTGACGCGCTGCGAATCCTCCCAGCCCTCCGGATTGGTTTTCGCCATATCAAACACCATGCCGCGTGTGCCGTTGCATCCGGCAGAACGCGCATAAATATCAATCGTCTCACGTTCCCAGCCCTCTGAGAACAGGGTATATGTATAATAGTGTCCGTGCAGGTCACCAAGGATGGTACATTCCCAGACACCGTTGCGGTTGGACATCGCATGGCGCTCGATGGGATGCTCTGCCGTGTCACTCTCATATAAATTGAGCATCACGGACTCTGCCTCCGGTGCCCACACGCGGAAAATTGTGTGTGAATCGTAATAAATCGTGCCGAGCCCGCCGTCAAAGCCGTATCGCTCGTCTGCCTCCTCAAAACTCATTCCCATGTATCATCACCTCATATATGATTATAGCATACCGGAGACAGGAATGCAAGTTTCAAAATGGAAAAATATTGCGCCAAAACCGAAAACGAATGGTAAAAAATGTCATTCAAAATGGGAGCGGGAGGGAAATTTAGAAAAAAGTTCTGTGAAAGTTTGGTGAAAATTTTAAAAGTGTTGTGAAATTACACGTTTTCGCAATCGTGTTTCGTATATTCTGACGAATTTAACACAGGGGGTTATGGTTTTTTTCAAAAGTTCCTTGACATATCGGCACTTACCGTGTATAATAGTAAGTAACCAGTTAGAGTATTGGAACTGGAAGTGCCACAGTGGCACACTTGCAAATAGAAATTAGGAGGAAATGAACAATGAAGACCAACAAGATTAGTGCTATGTTGCTCTCCGCAGCGATCGCTTGCACACCGGTTCTGTCCAGTGCAGCTCAGATCGTAGCATCTGCGGAAGAGACAACCACTACAACTGCTGCTGCTGCAGAGTCCGTAGCTGCACCCCTGCCGGTTGCTGTTAACACTGAGGTAGCTGTTGTTGCTGCTGAGGATCCGGCACCTGAGACAACTCAGGCAACTGAGGCTACTCAGGCTGCTACCGAGGGTACTAAGAGCACAGAGGCTACTACTACCGTTCCGCAGAAGGTCGGCAATGCTTCTGTCGTTGATCAGAAGGTCGACAACAACTGGTCCGCTGGTAAGGCTATGGTTAAGGGCATGGCTGAGATCTGGAATAACCCGAACGACAAGCAGTATGATGCATTCAACTATCCGTCCAACATTAACACTGCTCTGATCGCTGGCTCCGATGCTTTCAACAAGGCAACCAAGGCTAACCCGAACTTTAATAAGACTGATACAATCTACGGCTTCAGAATGCCTGATGCAAACCAGGGCAAGATGCTGTATACTCCGAACCCCCGCTGGTTCATCAATACTCCCACCCCGGCTGTTGTAGGCGGTTCTGGCTCTACTGCAACCATCACATGGGATCCGGTTCCGATGGCTGACGGTTATCGTTACACTATCAGAACCTATGTCATCGAGCCGTCTACCGACTCTCATGACTACTCTTTCGAGCACACTCACAACAAGACCACCAATCTGGTTCCGCCGACCGTAACGATCGACAAGCCGTCTGCTGACGCTAAGGGTCAGGATGCTGAGCCGACCGTAGCTGACAAGATCCTGACTGGTGATACCAATGGTCAGCTGACTGAGCATGCTGCAAACAATCCGTACAATGTTGACAGATATCCGACTCGCTTCAGAGTTAAGGAAGACTTCACTGTAAACGGTAAGTGGCAGCGCCAGGATGCAACCACCACCTACACTGTTAAGGAGAACTGGAAGGAATTCACCAATGATCCTGACAAGGCAGTTGTTGGTTACACCTACAACCTCGAGAAGCCGTCTGTATCTGTAGCTGCTGACGTTCCGGTCAGAGTTGAGATCATGATCCAGGCATTCAGAATTGACAACGCTACCGGCGAGCTGTACAATCTCTCTGATGTATCCGAGCCGAGAATCGTTGACCTGAACTGGGTTGCTAAGGAGTCCTGGGAGGGCATGCTCGGTGCTCCGGATCAGTACGAGGATGAGTTCTTCCGTGCAGCTTACCACAAGCTGGACGAGCCGACCGCTCCTGAGAAGTACGAGGTACACTGGAAGTCTGTAACCCTGCCTGTAACCAGCACCATGGTTGACAAGGGCATCTACACGCTCCAGGGTCAGGAGAAGATCGATCCGCAGAGCGGCTATGTAATTGAGCCGGGCAACCAGATCGACGATCCGACCAACAAGGATAAGAAGATCGATACATGGCAGGTTAAGTACGAGACCTTCACCATGAATCTCGATGAGAAGGGCAACCCGGTCAAGGATGCTGACGGCAACTACACCGGCGGTCTGAAGGAAGTTTTCGACCTCAAGAACAAGAAGGTTGCTGAGAACTGGGATACTTCCGATACTCTGAAGAATTCCGGTACTGAGGGTGCTGCAAGATGGAAGCTCAACACCTCCATCAACCAGGCTGAGAAGGACAACGTAACTCGTTGGGAGAAGGCTTACGCAGAGTGGAAGAAGCAGGAGCTCGATCCGATCGCTAAGTGGAACTCCGATCACGCTTCTCAGATCGAGAAGGCTTGGAGAACTGCATACAAGGAAGCTATCAAGGCTTACGCAGTATCCGAGTACGCTAATGACAAGCGTTTCTCCATGAGATACGGTCTGCTGGACCTCGATCGCAACGGTGTACCGGAGCTGATCGTATCCTTCTCCAGCAAGGCTGACAAGAACAGCTATGTAGTTATCGACTTCCAGCAGGATCGCGCTAAGCTGAGAACTGTTAAGGATGCTAACTACACTGAGTGGTACTATGAGGATGTACTTGGCGCTTGCGCTAAGCGTGGTCGCTGCTTCAAGCTCGACAACCTCGCTCCGATTGATTCCTGGACCGCAGCAGACGATGAGAAGGATCCGCTGGCAACTACCACCACTTCTTCTGGTTCCTCTTCTGCATCCAGCAGCGCATCCAGCTCTTCTGGTTCTTCCAGCAGCGCATCCGCATCCACTGATGGCGGCGCTCCGAAGACCGGTGATGCAGGCGTAGCAGGTCTGGCAGCAGCAGCATTCGCAGCAGTTGCAGGCATGTTCGCTACTTCTCGCCGCAAGAAGAACTAATTCCCCGCAATAAATTCCAACTAACTGGTTATTAGTTGAATTTAGCCCCGCTTCCGAAAGGAAGCGGGGATTTTTTTACGCACAAAAAATCAGGCATTGTGGAAATCCACAATGCCTTTCGGTTATGTATGGGCGTTCAGCACATCCTGAAGCGTCGTTCGGTATGCCTCTCGCAGCTCGGCAGGCTCCAGAATCTCTGCTTCAGCACCGAACTGAAACAGCCATCCGAAGAAGGGAAGCGGGTTTTCAGCTTTCACGTCCACGCGGACGATGAAATGCTCTTCGCCGTCCGGGTGAATGCTGATTGATTTACCGAATCGGTCGATCATCGCGTTTACCAGGTGATTCGCAAACCGCAGCTTGACCTGTTGGGGAACGCCGCTGAACATGGAGAACGTTGCATTCTGGTAGTCGTCCGGATCGAACGGCTCCTCGGGGTAAATGCCGGGTTCGTCGAGCACCTCGGCGCCCTCCATGCGATCCACGCGGAAATTGGTCAATTTATCGGGATATTTCTCGTAGTTGGCGACGAGATAGTACCGTTCCTCGTTCCAGAGAAGTGCGATGGGTGTGCAGATACGCCTGCTGTCGCGGTAGACACGGCGCTTGCGCAGGTCGTACTTGAAATACTTGAAGGAAATCTGCTTTTTATCATCAATGGCACGCTGGATGGTATCGATGGTGAGGTAGATGCGCTCATTCTGCTCCTTGGTGCGTCCTGCGATGTAGACCTGCCGTTTGAGCTGCTTTGCCTCGTGGATACTGGCGAGTGTGCCGAGCTTTTCCACCAGCTTCTGCGCCTTATGCTCGGTCAGGAACCGCGACGAGCTGACCGCATCTGCCAGCAGCTTCAGCTCCGGCAGCTCAAAATCCCGGTGTACAACGTAGTAGCCGGAATTCGCGCCGCGTCCGGAAATAATATCCAGCCCGTAGGCGCGGAGTGCATCAATATCCTCATACAGCGCCTTTCGTCCGGCTGAAATGCCGAATGCTTCAAGCTGCCGGATAATTTCCGGGAGTTTGATGGGATGCTCCTCATCGGTCTGCTCCGTGAGGATCTTGTACAGGTAGAGGATCTTCAATCGCTGGTTGTTTTTCTCCATGAATAGACCTCCTTTATGTTCTTTCGGGCTATTTGCCGTTTAGGAACGCCTGATACCGGTCGCAGATTTCCTTGGTTTCACCGAATGCGACCTGATTGCCCTTGTCGAGCCAGAGCACCTTGGTTGCCATGCGCCGGATCTGATCGAGGGAATGTGACACCAGCAGTGTCGTTGCACCGCCTTTGATGATTTCGAGCATCTTCTGCTCGCTTTTCTGCCGGAAGGCACCGTCGCCAACGCTCAGCACCTCGTCCAGGATCAGGATATCCGGGTTCACCAGACACGCGATTGAGAACGCCAGACGGGATTTCATACCCGACGAGAGGTGCGAGAACAGCCGGTCTTCAAATTCCTGCAATTCCGCAAATTCGATGATGCTCTGGTACGTCTGGTTCATGAATTCCCGCGTGTAGCCGAGCATCGCGCCGCGCAGGAAGGTGTTTTCCCGCACGGTCAGATCGCCGTCGAAGCCTGTGCCGAGCTCCAGCAGGGATGCGATATTCCCGCGTACCGCCATTTTGCCGGTCGTCGGGCGCATGATGCCGGAGATCACCTTGAGCAAGGTCGATTTCCCCGCGCCGTTTGCGCCGACGATGCCGAGCAGCTCGCCCTCCTCCAGGGAAAAGCTCACGTTTTTCACAGCAACGAACTTCTTGGGCTGGTACTTGCCCTGCAGGCGCTGGATGATGATGTCCTTCAGCCCGACGTTGGAAAAATCGCCCACGATGTAGGAAACGGAAATATCGTGCAGTTCAATTTTCGGCATGCTTCCGCCTCCTTACATATAGTAGAGAAATTTGTAGTTGTACTTCTTGTAGATCAGCATCCCCGCGCCCAGTGCGAGAATGGCATATGCAGCGCAGAGCAGATGCGTCCCCCAGCCCGGAATACAGCCATAAATGACAATATCGCGGATGTAGGTGATATACACATACAGCGGGTTGAGGTAGAACAGCTTCTGGATGTGCTCCGGATAGTCCGCTGTATAGTAGAAGATGGCGGACAGGTACATCAGCATGAGCGTGAAGATGTCATACAGATACTGCACGTCCTTGAACAGCACAAACAGCGCCGACAGGATGAAGCCGCACCCGATGTTGAACAGGATCAGCCACAGGATCGGGTACACCAGCATCAGGAACCGCGGGTGGAACGGCACGCCGTCAATCGCAGTGAAAAGCAGGAAAATGACGAATGTCAGCCCGAAATTGATAAGCGACGCGACGTTTTTCGAGAGCAGGAACATGTACTTCGGCAGGTTGATTTTCGTGATGATCCCCGCATTCGCCATGAGGGAATTCATGCCCCCGTAGGTCGAATCCTTGAAAAAGGCGTAGGTCAGGTTCCCGGCGAACAGATAGATCGTGTAATGCGGGCGGTCGCGCCCGAAAAAGTTGGAGAATACGATGCTCATGACCAATAGCTGGAGCATCGGGGAAAGCAGGCTCCAGAGCATCCCCAGGATGGTGCGCTTGTATTTTTTCTTGAAATCTCGCTTGACCAGTTCCTCGAACAGGAACTGGTGTTTCTTGAACAGAAGTCCGAGCTTCTTGACTGATTCGATCATGCGTCCCCCTTCCTACACGATCATAGACCAGATCGTGCCGTCTGCCGCATCGCCGTTTTCCGGGATGACGCGCAGATGGAACAGGCATTGCTGCGCCGATGCCGGTGTAGCCACGGGCAGCAGGAGCGAGAACGTATCCAGCGCCGCCGAGGTTCGCCCGATGGTGGAGAGCTGACCGCCCTCCTCGTCGCTGAACCAGTAGTTGAGCAGGAGCCCCTTGCCGTATTTCGCGGTCAGACGCTCGTCCAGCCGCAGCGGGATTCGCTGGATGGCATCCGCCTGCACCGTCAGAAATGCCGGCAGCACGACCTTTAATGCCCCCGCGGGGTCGAGGGTCACGAGGAACGGCGGTTCCTCGCGGAACTGATTGCGGTAGGAGGCGCGGTACGCATCGAACATGCGCTCGCCCTCGCGCTGCTTTTGCAGGTGGCGGGCAAAGCGGAGGATCTTGACCTGATTCTCCTCAACCGTCCAGTCACCGAAGTCCTCATGCAGCCCCGCAAAGACCTGTCCCTCCTCGTAGAGGACGCTGTAGTGGTTCTCGAACAGGAAATCCGCCGGCTGTACCATGAGCTTCCAGTCGGTGATATTCCCCGGCCAGCCCATGGAAACATAGGGCAGACAGCGGAACCGCTGTGGGTAACGGGAGACTGCGTAGTTGAAATACATCGCCCATTCGCAGACGCCCTTGTCGATATAGTCCGCGAACCGGTCGGTCATTTCGTTGTAGAGCGCCTTGTCGATGATCTGCATCTGGTGCGATGCGTACATCAGCGTCGGATAGTGATGCGCCTGCAAAAGGGCAAGCGTCCGGTGCTGCTGCCGGTCAAACGAGGTAAGCTCCGGATAGGCACCCTTCCACTGTGCGAGATCGTAGCAGTAGTAGGCATTGTACACGCCGTCCTTCACAAAGACCTCCGGCGTGATCGTCCGCAGGGGGCGGTAATCATCGTCCGTCATGAGGAATACATCGTCGATCACGGGGTTTTTCAGCGCGAGCGCACGCAGGAAGAAGTTGCGCGTGCCGTGATCCTCCGGGAGCTTCCGTCCGTCGAGGATCTGGCTGTCCGTGAGGAATTGCAGGGAAAGCCTGCCCTTGTATCGGGATTTCACCTCATCCACATTCTTGTCCGGGCAGCAGAGCACAAGCTCCTCGATGAAGGGCATGAATCGCTCGATAAACGGCAGTGTGGCGAGAATATCGTCATTCCGCGCTGTCAGGCAGACCATCTGCCGGAGCTTTGGCTGTGCGGGCAGAGCCGTGTCGAGCGAGGTGAGTGCATCGAGCATCATGCGGGCGGAATCGTCCCAGGTGCGCGGCGCATAGCTTTGCAGAGCCGCCTTGCGCCGGGCATATTTCTCCTCGTCATGCAGGAGCGAAAGGACGCATCTGGCGAAATCCGCCGGATCGTTCGGGTCGAAGTAATCCGCATAATCGCCCGCCACCTCATGCAGCACCTCAATATCCGATGCCACAGCAGGCGTGCCGCGCAGGAACGCCTCGATCAGCGGCAGCCCGAAGCCCTCGTTGAACGTCGGGAACGCGACGGCAAAGGCATTCTGGTAGAGCAGATCCACCGCCGCATCCCGCGGGCGCTCCACGAAAAAGAGCTGCTTGTCCAGCAATTTATGCTTGCGGATGCGGTTTTCGAGCGCTTCGACATTCCAGCCGATGCGTCCGGCAATGACGAGATTGATGCCCTCAGCGGCAAGGCTCTGCTCAAGCGCATCGAGCGCCAGTGCGTGATTCTTGCGCGGCTCGACGGTGCCGAGCATGAGCAGATATTTCCCCTTGCCGATGATCTCCCGGATGCGGGCGAGCTCCTCGGTATCCGATGCCGCGGTATTCCGGGCAGCGAAATCGCTGCTCAGCGGCACGACGCAGGAGCGCTTGTGCGGCAGCTCCAGAGAATCGGAGAGCGCGTCGAGCGCCTTGACGGTCGCGTTGGAATTGGTGATGATGAGATCCGCATAGCGCAGATTTGCGCCGGTATAGAGCACGAAGTTTGCGGTGGTGTTCTCGTGGCAGAACTGCGGATGCGTGATCGGGATGAGGTCATAGAGCTGCGTGACGATGCGCACGCCGCGCTGCTTGAGGACAGGGAACAGCCAGGAGCGCTTCATCCGCGCATTCCACACGCTGTCGATGTCGAAGAAAACCGCCCCGGACGGGATGGCTTCCGGTGTGACCGGCGTCTGGGTGACCATGCCGGGACGGGCATCCTCGTCGCCGCCGAAATAGCGGAGAAACCGGTCATTATCCAGCTCCAGCCAGCAGTTGATGCGTTCCGACCAGCGCAGGAGATGCCATTCGTGCTCGGTATGCTCCAGCAGGCGCACGGTGATCTCGCGTGCGACGCGCTGGATGCCGGTCACGAAATCCACGGAGATCAGGCTGGTCAAGTCAATGTAGAATTTCATGAAAGCTCCTTTCCGGCTCAGGTGGCGCCCAGAATCTTCTTGGCGGCTTTCTTCATGGGTGCCGGCATTTTCCGGTAGAGCTTGAGCAGCCGCTCGGGAAGCGTGACGCTGGAGAATCTGCCGGTGACAGGGGCTTCCGCATAGGGGGTATTTTCCGCGTAGGGGTTGTTTTCGAGAATCGTGCGGCTCATGACGAATTCCGCCGAGCCCTTGAGCCCGCTGACGATGCCGCTCTGGTAATCCTGCACAGGCTGATCCGCCTGCTTGCTGATGGTTTCGAGCGCGTCGTCATCGATGGGACGCTGGAGCATCGCCTGATAGGCTTTCTTGAGGAACAGGATACCGTCCGGCTCCTGCGAGAGTGCAAGCACATCCGCATGTCCGGGCGGGCACTGTGCGAAATCCACGCACAGGGCTTTTTCAATGCCGAGCGTCCTGCCGTTATCCTGCAGCCGGGTCTCGACCATATCATAGATCGCCGCATATAATTCTTTGTCTGTCATAGCGCCGTTCCTTTCTTTTGTAGGTTGTATCTATTATACCACAATTCCTCTGCGAAATCAATGCATCGGGGGAAAATAATCTCCCGATGCAGTTACTCACGGGAAAAAAATCCGCCCGAAACGCTAAAAATTCAACGGAGAGTTGTATTTATCAAAAATTCTACAAATATTCTGCATAAAATCCACCTCTTCTGCATTTTATGGGTTGCCGGGTTTTGAATAATTTGTTAAAATAAATGTGTAATCAAGAAAGAACGGAATCGTTCATAAAGTGACTTGATTTTCGGACTTGATTACAATTTCAGTTCGCTTATACCTTTTCATTCATCATCTTCTGTTTCTCCACGAGCTGTGTTCCCTTTGGGGGACACAGCACCCTGGGGAACCACCGCAGAGGCGGCGGCAAGAAGGAGTCTTATCATTGCTTTTCTTCATAATACCCTTTCTATATTGTGTTGGGTCGGATGGTTCATCTATCCGACTCCTTTTTTTGTTTTGAGAGGGTTCCTAAAATGATGCTTTCGTTTCTGTGCATTGTGCCTAAAAAGTAAAGCCAATTTGCAAAACAGTTGATTTCATCCCCCAAATGTGCTATAATAAAATATATAGCGTCTCTATCAAAACAGTCGTTTTCACAAAAAACGCATGGAAAGGGGGGAGCCGGATGCCGTTTCGGTTATATCAGAATGAGCTGTATGTTGCGGCGCTTATCCTGTGCATCACGAATCTGCTGTTCACGTTCTTGCAACGCAGAACGGACAAGATGCACAACAAGCTGTATATCCTGATGAACATAGTCATCGCCGCGAATGCGTTCTCGGTGGTGCTGTCGTCGTTTGTCTGGGAATACAAGCTCACGTCAGAGGCGGCATTTGCAGCGGAGCGTTTCTCGCAGTTCTCCTATTTCCTGATCCATCTGGGACTCGGTCCCATGTTCGCGTTCTATGTGCTCTATGCATCGGGCATGGAGCGGCGTGTCTCCATGCCTGTACAGATCGCCTGGGGAGCGCCGTTCGTGATCGCGGAGCTGATGCTTATCACCAACCCCTTCACGCGATGGATGTACTACTTTGACGCCAAACGCGATTTCCAGCGCAACTGGGGCGAATATCTGGTCTATGCGTGCTGTATTGTCTACTTCGTGTACAGCTTCATCACGCTGATTTTCTCCTGGAAGTCCCTGACGTGGAAAAAGCGTGTGGCGCTGGGATTTTTCTTCGTGGTTGTTGCCGCAGGCGTGCTGATCCAGATGCTGTACTACGAGCTCCCCGTGGAGCTGTTTGCCGAGGCGCTGGGCATGATGGGCGTCATGATCGCGATTGAAGCCGAGGATGACCGCATCGACAGTGATACCGGCTTCTACAACCGCCGTGCGCTCCAGACGGACATTGCGGCGTATCTGACCAACCGCAAGCGCTTTTCCGTGATCTGCATCAAGGTCACGAATGCGGAGATCATCCAGCGTGCGACCGGTTCGCAGAACACGGATATTCTGTCGCAGATCCTGTCCGATTACCTGAAATCCGTCGTCAAGCGCTATTACATCTACAACGCGACCGCGGAGTCCTTTATCCTGACGATGATGGAGCAGCAGGAGGCGGACATCAAGCCGCTGGCGGAGGAGATCAGCGCCCGCTTCGAGCAGCCGTTCCGGTTCAACGAGATGGACATTCCGCTGACTGCCGTCGTGATTACGGCGGATGTGCCGGCGAGGCTGCACACGGCGAATGACGTGCTGGCGATGGCAGATTACCCCGTGCCCAAGAAGATCACCCGCAAGGTGCTCTGCGGCGAGGATCTGGACTACCTGCTGCGGCGTGTTGCCGTGGAGGAAGCCGTATCCCGCGGACTCAAGGAGCACTCCTTTGAGGTCTACTACCAGCCGACCTATCACATCGACGGCAGGCTGCACGGCGCAGAGGCGCTCATCCGTCTGCATGACCCGGTGATCGGCAGCGTGTTCCCGGATGAATTCATTCCCGTCGCGGAGCAGATCGGCATGATCGACCTGCTGGATAATTTCGTATTTTCCGAGGTCTGCCAGTTCTGGCAGAGCGGCATCCCGTCGGAATACGGTATGGACTGCATCAACGTGAACCTGTCCGTCATGCACTGTATGCAGCCGGATTTTGTGACGGTTATCAACCAGATCGCGGAATCTGCCGGCATTGACAAGAGCCGGATCAATTTCGAGATCACCGAGTCCGTGGCGGCAACGGATTACAACGTGCTGTCGGCGCTCGTGACCAGTCTCAAGCATGAGGGGTATCACTTCTCGATGGACGATTACGGCACGGGCTATTCCAACATGGAATCGATCTTCTCGCTGGATTTCGACGTGGTGAAGATCGACAAGAGCATCCTCTGGAGTGCCGAAAAGGGCGGAATCGGCAGTATCGTGCTGGAGAACACCGTCCGGATGGTGCAGCAGATGCAGCGCCGGATCCTCGTAGAGGGCGTGGAGACGCAGGCACAGATCGATCTGCTCCGCAGGCTCGGCGTGGACTATCTGCAGGGATTTTTCTTCTCGCGCCCGATCCCGAAGCGGGAGTTCATCGACCTCATCAGCGGCGGCACCTACAAGGTTCCTGAACCCGAACCGGAGCCCGAACCAGAGACCGCAGCGGAGATTCCCGCAGACACAGAAGAACCGAATACAGACTAAAGGCAACACCGCACAAAGACCGCCTGACGGCTCAGCACGTCATCTGTACCCCATCTTTTCCTTGCTCTGCATAAGCGATCAGCACCAAATCATAGA
>ONEQ01000185.1 GCA_900316885.1 uncultured Eubacteriales bacterium
TGAAAGCGGCGGCGAGTACGTTCTGACAGTATCTGCCGTTCTTGCAGAGGATACGCTCTGGGCGAAAAGTGGTCATGAAATCTCATTTGCACAGGAGATTATAAAAACACCAGAAAATACGGTTGAAACGATTGCTTCTAAAGCAGAGATCGTGTACGGCGATTTCTGTATTGGCGTACACGGTGAAGGCTTCTCGATGCTGTTTGACAAGCGTGAGGGCGGTGTCAGCTCTCTGATCTATGCTGGTGTCGAATACATCACCAGAGCGCCGAAAATCAGTTTTTTCAGAGCGCATACTGACAATGATACAGGAGCCGAATATCCATTTGAAACAGCACAATGGCAGATTGCGGGACGTTGTGCCAAGCTCCTGGGATTTGATACAAAGGAATATGCGGACAGCCTTGACGTGACATTCCGGTTTCTTGCCCCAACTGTTCCGTCCTTTGCATACCAAGTAACCTATACCGCCTATTTTGACGGGCGGCTCGGTGTCAGGGCGGACTATCCCGGCGTTCAGGGGCTGGCAGACATGCCCGTGTTTGCGATGGATCACATTCTACGGAATGGGACCGGAGGAGAATTACATTGACCGCTGCAATGGTGCCAGACTCGGCGTCTATACTGCAACGGCAGCGGACAATTTCACAAGGTATCTGAAACCGCAAGAGTGCGGCAACAGAATTGGTGTCAGGTACGTTGAAGTGTATGAAGAAAGCAAAACAGGTCTTTGCTTTACTGCAAGCGAGCAACCTTTTGAAATGAGTGTGCTGCCCTACAACGCTTACGAGCTTGACAATGTGATGCACCGCGAGGAGCTTCCTGAGCCGTCTTACACTTGGGTAAGGATCGCAGCAAAACAAATGGGCGTCGGAGGCGATGACAGCTGGGGCGCTCCTGTTCATCCCGAATTCAAGATCCACAGCGAAGAACCGATGACGCTTGCATTTACAATCTGCCGTCTTCTTTCCTGAGAGAATAACCAGAATACCAAAGAGCGCCCGCTTTAACACAGGCGCTCCTATTTTTGATTGATTTGCCACGAATGCTAAATAACCCCATCATGCACAAGCAAGACCGAAGGGGTGGTGGTCACTTTGCACTATTTTCGTTTATAGGTGGTGAAGCCCCACCACTCACTTTCATTATCCCAGAAGTACGACATTACCGATTGATTCAGTGCTTCGTTAAAATCATGTCCGCTTTGCGGCGTGCGATCAGAACGGCTGCGGAACATGCGCCGCGCGGGAGGACCGGATGATCCAGCGGCTGCTCCTGCCCCGCATCTGTGGATATGCCGGCAGACGCAAAGGCAAGTCGCCATATGAATTCCTCCGGAACAACCGGAAGCTCAAAATCATGCGCCTCCCAATGGGCATTGACGGCAATATAAATAAAGCAGTCCTGTTCTGTTCCATATCTCACATGATCCTCTGCATCCATATATGCAAAGCAATGTCCCGGTTCCTGCTCATGGATCATAAAGGATCTGCATATATTCAGATTCATTTCCATTGAAATCCAGAAGGTCCAGCTCATACACACCGGATTCACTATCGCTAGTAATGTGAATCACATTTGTTTTCATGAAAACGCTCCTTTTTGAGATAATACACAAACCTTAATTTCCCAGATATTCTATGCACAGCATTGTCAAATCATCGAACTGCTCCGCATCTTGCACAAAGCTCCGGACAGCCCCCCGCACGTTGGAAAGCAGTTTTTGCGGGGATGCATCCAGTTGTGTATTCAACGCCTCGGTCATGCGGGCAATGCCGAGCATTTCAAGCTTTGCATTGGTCGCCTCCGGCACACCGTCCGTGTACAGGAACAGTTTGTCACCGGGGTTGAGCCGGAGCGTGTACTCCTTGTACCGGATGCCCTCCATGCCGCCGACCGGAAAACTGTGCTTGTCCTTATACAGTTCAAACACGCCGCCGGTTCGTTTCAGAACGGGATATTCATGTCCGGCATTTGCACAGGTCAGCATTCCTGTCGAAATCTCCAGAATGCCAAGCCACACCGTTACGAACATCTGCACCTGATTGTTGGAGCAGAGGGCTTCATTGGTTTTCGTAAGGATCTCCGCCGCAGAGTTTCCAAGCATGGCACAGCTTTGCAGGATCGTCTTGGAGATCATCATAAACAGTGCCGCCGGGATGCCTTTGCCGGACACGTCCGCCATTACGATGCACAAATGATCATCATCGATCAGGAAGAAATCGTAAAAATCGCCGCCAACCTCTCTTGCCGGCTCCATCGTTGCAAATATATCAAACTCATGCCGGTCGGGATAGGGCGGGAATATGTGAGGCAGCATGGATGCCTGAATTTTTGTTGCAAGCTCCAGCTCCGTTCCGATTCGTTCGCTCTCGGCGGTTGCGTTCCTGAGATCGACCATATAAGATGCAACACCGTTGGCAAGGCTCTGGACATTATCAGCCAGAAGCCGAAGCTCTCCTCCTGAACGGATAGGAACCGCATCGTATACAAGCTCTTCCGGCTCAGCATGACTCTGCATCTTCTTAACAAAGGCATCACTGCTCTCGGCGATCCTTTCGATCGGTCTGGTCAGGAAATGATGCGTGTTCAACAGATAAATCAGAAGGATGATGACAGTAAACAGCGAAGCTGTCAGGATCACCATGCGCAGATACCGATTCAGTTCAACGTGGATCCTGCTGATGTCGATCTCCACGCAGATGAGACCGACCGGATGATCGTGACGATCAAAAACCACACGATATCCGTTCAGCATATGTCCATAGCCATCAGAATAGCCTTCCAATATCCCCGTTTCATGGCTGCCGCTTTTTACTGCGTCCCAGAGGATCATCAGGGTATCCTCATGAAATGCGCCCGCCTCGCAGGGCCTTCCCATATAGGTGTAGATCTCCGAAAGTGATTTTCCGGTCGATAATTCCGCCTGCGTCTTTGCATTAATCGCATAGTGCAGGCTGTTCCGGTCATCCATGTCTTCAAAATAGACCGCATAGAGATATTCAATTTCTGAGCTGTCCTTTACCGTATTTAACTCTGCACGGAATTGCTCATATTGTTCAGGCATATCACGTGCTGCAATCATATCGCCGAAGTCATATTTCACACTTGCCCGGTAAGCATATTCCAGAACAGTTTTTGTATAATCGGTGTAGCTTTTCATGACACTGTCATAGTACAGCTTATACCCGATCCCGGCGATCGCAGTCGTCAGAAGCCCCATAAAGAACACCGCAGCAAGCGCAACTTTAAATTTTATGCCGATTCCTTTTTTCATGTCAACCCCTTCTGCTTTCCGGTTTCGATCACTTTCACAATTGTAAGAACCTTACAGGCGTTCACATAGTCATAACGAACATCGTCCATCGTTTTCTTGACAAGCAGGATGCCAAGCCCCCCGAGCTGCCGCTGTTCCGCGGGCAACGATATATCCGGATCGTCCTTTTTCAGCGGATCATAAGGAATTCCACTGTCGATGAACGTGATACTGACAGAGGAGCCCTCTGCGTCAACACGGATCGTTGCTGTCCCTGTTCCGGGCCGATAGGCATAGTTAGCGATGTTGACAAATATCTCCTCCACGGCAAGATCGATCTGCATCTGTACCTTCGGCGGACAATCCATCGCCTCTAGCTGCACATCCACAAACTGTAGCACCGCATCCAGTTCTTCCGTGCGTGCATTGATCGTAAGCTCTTTCATACACATCACGCAAATGTCAGAATCTCGGTAAAGCCTGTCACTTCAAAGATCTCCATGAGATCAGCGTTTGCATCGAGGAACAGCTCCGTTACGCCATCAAGTGCAGTCTGCATGACCTGTTCAAGCTTCGGAGCAGTCGCAGTATCAATTCTCCCCTCGATCAGCAGGGTCAGTGTATTATCATTTCTGTTCTCTGTAATGTTCATAATGATTTATCCTTTCAGGTGTGATTTTAATCATCTGCTGTTCAGCGCAAAAATGCGCTGAACAGCCGGCGGCGCATCTGGTGCGGGTCTCCCCGCGGAAAATCATCCTCGTGTACATCCACAATATATCGTTCAAATGCATTGATGATCCTCGTGCCGGATGTATGTGTCTGCTCCCGCTGATAGTTTCCGCCGTAGCTTGCGTGAACATGTCCATGCACCATCAGCCCCGGACGGCAGATCTCCAGAAGCGTATTAAAGCATTCAAAGCCCTGATGCGGCAGATCCGGCAGATCGCCGCAGTTCTTTGCCGGGGCATGTGTTACCAGAATATCCATACCGCCGAATTTGCTGATCGTCCACGCAGCCCTCCGGATCCTTCGCTTCATAGCTGTTTCCGTAAACATATACGTTCCGGGCTTATACTGCATACTCCCGCCCAGCCCGAAAATACGCAGCCCGTTCCAGCAAAACATCGTGCCTTCAATGCACTCACATCCCTCCGGGGGGTGCTTGACGTAGCTTTCGTCGTGGTTTCCCGGAACATACAATACCGGCGCATGGCACATCGTCACCAGAAATTCGAGGTAAGCCGCCGGCAGATCGCCGCAGGAAATGATCAGCTCCACGTCCTTTACCTTATCCGGCGAATAATAATCCCAGAGCGAACGTGACGGCTCATCTGCAAGTAACAGTATTCTCATAGTTACTCTCCCATTCCGTGTGTTCAGCACATGGGCTCTCCGTCAATATTATCGGAAAGCCACTTCATCCCGGCGATCTTTCCGGGTGTGAGCTGTTCAAGTTCCAGTGAGAATCCGCTTCTGGCTGACCCAGCTCCCCCTTGAAGAATGCCGTCCTGCGTATGCAGCTCCCCGGTGAACGGGTCATATCCGCCGCCCACGATGGAATTCTTGAAGAACGCAAGCATCTTCTTTGTCTGATACGGCGCTTTCGGTACCAGAATATCCACGACCCCTGTGGAAAGCCCGAACCAGTAATTCCTGGCGATCTGTTCATTGACCAGATCCGCCGCATTCCATGCACCGCTCAGAACTGCCTGAATGATCTGAGCATAGTATTTGCCCCAGTTATAGTAGGCCCTGCCAAGGTAAACCGTTTCCTCGCCGTCCATCTTGTAAAGACCAGGTTTGTTGTCATTGCCGCCTGTCAGCGGATACTCAAAATCTGCATAGAACGCAGCCCCTTCCGCCTGCCATTTCCGTCGCAGCCCGGAAACGGACATCTCCTGCAGCTGTTGCATTCGGGACAGCGGATCAGCCGGTACTTGCCCGGAACCATGCAGCGGCTGTTCCGGTAGTCATCACGGTGCCGGGCTCTGAGTTCACCAAGAAGAAAACGGTAAGTTTCCTCATCGCTCGGGGTGAGATGAACCGTAATCCGCTCATTCCCAATATACCAGGTTCGGCACTGACTCCAGCT
>ONEQ01000194.1 GCA_900316885.1 uncultured Eubacteriales bacterium
AGGCACTCGCCCGCATGAAGGACCCCGACGGCAATTTCATCAGCCCCGGCGAATTCATCCCCGTCTCGGAGAAGGTCGGGCTGGTCGATAAGGTGGACGGTGCGGTATTGCGCAAAGCCGCGATGTTCCTAGGTCCCCTCATCGCGGAGACCGACTCGGACATCACGCTGAGCGTGAACGTCTCCGTGCGGCATCTGATGAAGAACGATTTTCTCGACGAATTGCAGGAAATCCTGAAAGCCAGCCGTTTCCCGGCACATCAGCTCGAGATCACCGAATCCATCATGATCGACTCCGCCGAGAAGGCGCTGCACTGCATCGATGCCATCCGTGACATGGGCATCCAGATCGCAATCGACGATTTCGGCACGGGGTACTCCTCCCTGAGCTACCTCAACAGCTTCCCGGCGAATCTCCTCAAGATCGATAAGTCCTTCATCGACAAGATGAACACCAGCGACTCCTCCAAGCAGTACGTCGCGGCGATCATCTCCATCGGGCACATCATGGGCTTCGAGGTGATCTCCGAGGGCGTCGAGTACACCGATCAGCTCGATACCCTGCGCAGCATCGGCTGCGATTACATCCAGGGCTTCATCTGGGGCAAGCCGCTCCCGCAGGAGGAGGCTGCCAAGCTGGTACGTTCCGCAGCAGCGTGATGCTGCACCCATGAAATCAGAAAAGCCCCGGCTTACGCACCGGGGCTTTGCTCCTTTTTAGGGAGATAGTAGTTATTGTACCAGAACATCCCGACAGCCGCGAGCAGGATAATCGCATAGCCGAGGAAGCTCCAGCCATCGGGGAACTCCTGGAAAAAGAGCAGCCCGAGCACGGTCGCGAAAATGATCTGCGAATAGTCGTAGACCGAGATTTCCTTCGCCGGTGCGCAGCAGTACGCCGCCGTGATGGTGAACTGCCCGCCTGCACCCGCGCAGCCCGCACCGAGAAGCGCGAGTAGCTGCCACGCGGTCATGGGGTGGAAATCGAAGATCAGGAACGGCAGCGTCACCAGACACGAGAACCCGGAGAAGAACAGCACGATGAACGTTTTGTTCAGCCCGCGCTGTCCGAGGAGCCGCACCATCGCATATGCCGCACCCGCCGCGATGCCCCCGCAAAACCCCGCGAAGGAGCCCTTGAAATCGGTGAAATCGAGGGTCGGCTTGACGATGAGGAGGGAGCCCGCAAATGCTGTGAGCACCGCAAGTCCCTGCACGGGTCTGAGCTTCTCTTTCAGCAGCAGCCACGAGAACACGATCGTGAAAAACGGCGACATCTTGTTGAGCATCGACGCATCGGAGAGCACCAGATGGTCGATCGCGTAGTAATTGCAGAGGATCCCGACCGTGCCGAATGTGGCGCGGAGGAACAGCGGGAGCATCGTACCTTTGGGCATCTTGAATCCCTTCGCATCGCGTGCGAACATGACCGCCGCGATGCCGAGCGCGACGAGATTGCGGAAGAAGCTCTTCTGCGTTGCCGGCAGAGCGCCCGCCATGCGCACGAATGCATTCATGAACGCAAAGCAGAACGCCGATGCGATAATCAGCAGGATTCCCTTGTATTTCTGTGGAACAGCCTTCAACAGCCCTTTCATCTCCTTGACAAAATCACGTTCTCGTGATACAATAATACTTACCAATCTAAAAAGCGGATGGGGTGCAGGGGCAAAGCCCCCGGAAACAGAGCCCCCGAATCAGAAAGGAGAGCTTCGGATGGACAGAGTCAGCTACCGTGTCGCGCTGGGCGGCATTGTGTCGGCGTTTTGTCTCGTGGGGATGTTCCTCACGGGAGTGTTTCCGGTGCTGTATCTGGTGCTGCCGATGATCTCCGGCGTGCTGCTGCTCATCATCGTCGAGGAGATCGGCACGCCCTGGGCTTGGGTCACCTATGTGACCGTCAGCCTGCTGTCGCTCTTTGTCACCTACGATAAAGAAGCGGCGCTCATCTTCATCATGTTCTTCGGCTGCTACCCGATGATCCGCCTCTACCTGAACAAGCTCCGCCCGAAGCCTTTGCAATGGGGCATCAAGCTCGCCTTTTTCAACGCCGTGATGATCGCGTATTTCCGCTTCACCGTGTATGTCCTCGGCATGGAGGGACTGCTTGAAGCGTTCGAGGATTTCGGCAAATACGGCGCCGCCATCACGCTTATCATCCTCAACCCCTTCTTCTTCATGTATGACACGTCCCTCACCGGCATGTGCGCGTTCTACCGCAAGCTCTTAAAACCCCGCATCATGGGAAAAGCACCAGCCCGCCGTAAATAAGCGGGCTGGATTTTTATGCCTTGGGATATTCGAGCTGCTCCGGCGTCCAGTTTTTCAGCACCTCGCACATGTCCGCCGCAATTGCCTTCGCACCGGGCAGATCGTGCAGCTTGTAGTTGCCGCACTCAATCTTCTCCGAGCCGGGGATTTTTCCCGTGAAATCGCGGATAAATGCGAAGCTCTCCTGTACGAGCCTGATCGTCTCGGCAGGGGAGAGGGTGTCGCGCACGAGGAAATAGAACCCCGTCAGACAGCCCATCGGTCCGACATAGACCACCTTGTCGGATGCCGCGGAATTGCGGGCATAGGTCGCGAACAGATGCTCGAAGGTGTGCGCCGCACCGTTGGTCAGATAGTCGTTCTCCGGGTTGTTCGGGATCTTCATGCGGATGTCATACGTCACCACATCCCCGTCCACACGCGAGGTGTACATGCCTTTTCCCAGAATATCGTGGTTGATCGTGAAGCTCTGGATGGTTTTCATGCAAAGTCCTCCTTTTATAGTGAAATACTAGGCTTTATACACAGTATACACCAAAACCCCCTGTTTGTCAAGCGCCGGTAAAAAAATTGGAAAAAATCACTCCGCCCCCTTGCATTTTATGTCGATTTGTGGTATCATATAAGATAGGGTAAATTGGGAAAGTCCGGGGTCTGACCGGTTTTTCCCGATGCATCGCACTTTGCTGCGATCGAAAAATACTTGCGTGCGAGCCCCCGCACGGGTAGGGAGAGTAAGCTATGCCAAAGAAACAGGATATCCACAAGATTATGATCATCGGCTCCGGTCCGATCATTATCGGTCAGGCGTGCGAGTTCGACTATTCCGGTACACAGGCGTGCAAGGCGCTGCGTTCACTCGGATATGAGATCGTGCTTGTCAACTCCAATCCGGCAACCATCATGACGGATCCGGATGTAGCGGACATCACCTATATCGAGCCGCTGAATCTTGACAGACTCACCCAGATCATTGAAAAGGAGCGCCCGGATGCGCTGCTGCCGAACCTCGGCGGTCAGTCCGGTCTGAACCTCTGCTCCGAGCTGTCCAATGCGGGCGTGCTCGAAAAGTACAATGTCAAGGTCATCGGCGTGCAGGTGGATGCCATCGAGCGCGGCGAGGATCGTATCGAGTTCAAGGAGACCATGAACAAGCTCGGCATCGAGATGCCCCGCTCCCACGAGGCATACTCCGTGGAGGAGGCTGTGAAGATCGCTGAGGAGCTGCATTATCCTGTGGTACTGCGCCCTGCCTACACCATGGGCGGCGCCGGCGGCGGCATGGTATATAATGTAGACGAGCTGAAGGTTGTCTGTGAGCGCGGACTCCAGGCATCCCTCGTGCATCAGGTGCTCGTCGAGGAGTGCATCAGCGGCTGGGAGGAGCTTGAGCTCGAGGTTGTCCGCGATGCCAAGAACAACAAGATCACCGTCTGCTTCATCGAGAACATCGATCCCATCGGCGTTCACACCGGTGATTCCTTCTGCTCCGCGCCCATGCTGACCATCAGCGAGGACGTCCAGAAGAAGCTCCAGGAGTACTCCTACAAGATCATCGAGGCGATCGAGGTCATCGGCGGCTGCAACTGCCAGTTCGCACATGACCCCAAGACCGGAAGAATCGTTGTCATCGAGATCAACCCCAGAACCTCCCGTTCCTCCGCGCTTGCCTCCAAGGCAACCGGCTTCCCGATCGCACTGGTATCCGCGATGCTCGCCTGCGGTCTGACCCTTGACGAGATCCCCTGCGGCAAGTACGGCACGCTCGACAAGTACGTTCCGGACGGCGACTATGTGGTAATCAAGTTCGCACGCTGGGCATTCGAGAAGTTCAAGGGCGCCGAGGATAAGCTCGGTACGCAGATGCGTGCCGTTGGTGAGGTCATGTCCATCGGCAAGACCTACAAGGAGGCATTCCAGAAGGCGATCCGCTCCCTCGAGACCGGCAGATACGGTCTGGGCTTCGCCAAGGATTTCAACAGCAAGTCCAAGGAGGAGCTCCTCGGTATGCTCCACCAGCCGACCAGCGAGCGCCAGTTCATCATCTACGAGGCACTGCGCAAGGGTGCGACCGTTGATGAAATTTACGATCTGACCAAGATCAAGCATTACTTCCTGAACCAGATGAAGGAGCTTGTGGACGAGGAGGAGGCTCTCCTCGCCAGGAAGGGTGCCGTGCCGGAGACCTCCGTGCTCCGTCAGGCAAAGCTCGACGGCTTCTCCGATCGCTACCTGTCCCAGATCCTCGAGGTTTCCGAGGAGGACATCCGCAATGCCCGCTATGCGGCAGGCATCAAGGAGGCATGGGAGGGCGTACACGTTTCGTCCACGAAGGATGCGGCTTACTATTACTCCACCTAC
>ONEQ01000195.1 GCA_900316885.1 uncultured Eubacteriales bacterium
AAGCCCTTGGCGACACCGTTGGACGATCCGGTTCCGGCTGCCGCTGCAATGAGATTATACTCCGGAAGCACGATCATCTGGCTGCCGGAATAAATGACATCGCCGTTCTTAGTCACTGCCTTGATGCCCATTTCTGAGAACGGATAGAGGTCAACCGCATCCCAGCCAAGTCCGTAGTTCATCGTGCTGTAACCCGGTTCACACCATACACCGTTCAGATATTCTGCATTTGCCGCTGCCTGCACCGACTCTGCACTGAGCACACCGGAGCCTGCATCCGTGAAGGCTTTTCCCAGGCGGCAGAGATCCTCTGCCGTGGAGAACAGACCGCCCTGTGCCGGATCCGTTGTCAGCGGGGGCAGAGCCGTATCCCCGGAATAAATGACTGCGATCTGCGATGTATCAAAGGAATCCTGCGGTGTGAACGTATGCTCCATGTCAAGCGGTGCAAAGATCTCCGTTTGCAGATAGTCTGCATAGGATTTGCCGCTTACTTTTTCACAGAGTATCTCGCAAAGCGTGAAGCCGTCATTGCAATAGACGCTGTATTCTCCGGGGTCAGATTTCAGTCTCTGGGTACTAAGACGATCCAGAAATCTGTCATGCGCTGTGGTATCCCCGAAGGTGCCGAGTTTCCATGCATCTGCAATGGTGTTGCCGTACAGACCGCTGGAATGGTTGAGCAGCATCCGTACCGTGATCGACTTGTACCGGGAATCCTCCATCTTGAATTCCGGGATATAGTCTGTGACAGGCGCATCCAGCCTGACCAGTCCCTGATCTACAAGATGCAGCACGCCTGCTGTCGCAGCCATCTTACTGCACGAAGCAACGCCGAACAGCGTCTCAGCGTTCAGCGGCACGGACTGCTCACGGTCATGATTTCCCGCTGTGCCGGAAACCACGATCTGCCCGGCATCCATAACAGCAAACTGAAAGCCGTCGAGCGTGTCCGAAAGAAAGCTGTCTGCGTGTTTCTGCATTTCCTGCTGCATCTTCCGCCAGTCTACCGGTGCGCCGATGGGTTCCGGATCTGTCTGCGGTTCGGAGAATGCTTCTGTCGCCGGTGCGGTATCCTGCGGTGTTTCTGCGGAAGCCGCTTCCGATGAACCGACAGGCTCCGACGGAGCAGCCGGATCGCTGGGATTGTTCGCACACCCGGTTGAAAGCAGAAGCGGGACAAGACTCGCCAGACAATAGATTCCCGTTACGATCACAGTACATTTTTTCACTATCATTACCTCATAATTCTTTGATATATACGGTTCACAGAGCGCCGCATTGTTCCTATTCTGAATCGAGCCTGAAAACCGCAGTAAATGCGTTTTCGCCCGGCAGACATTCCGCCGTTTAATGCAACAACGCGGCAACTTTCTTCTTCATTTGGAATCCATTTCGTTTTTGAGTGTACCGGTGAGTTTGAATGCATAGAATCCGCCGCAGGCAAGTGCAAACAGGATGCCAGCCGGATAGGCGATCATTCCCGGCAGCTTGAATCCCTCGTCTGCCATCAGAATGTACGTCATGCTGACTGCCGACATAAACACCGCCGGAAGTGCCGTCAGCAGACTGCCGTACCGGTATTTCCCGTGCTTCATCAGATAGGCGGTCGATGCCCAGAGTGAGATCATGGCAAGCGTCTGGTTACTCCACGAGAAATATCGCCACAGAACGTTAAAATCCAACTGCGTCAGGACGGCACCGATGCCAAGTAGCGGGATGGTAAGCAGCAGCCGGTTCCGGATCTCTTTCTGGGAAAGTCCCGTCCATTCCGCCAGAATGAGTCTGGCACTCCGGAATGCCGTATCTCCCGACGTGATCGGGCAGATCACAACACCGATGACCGCCAGCGCACCGCCGATGTTGCCGAGGAGTGTCTTGCTGATCTCGTACACCGTTCCGGACTGTCCAAGATCTGTGATCGTTTCATTCAGCATCTGTGTTGTCCCGTAGAAGGCAACGCCCGCCGCTGCCCAGACAAGCGCGATCACGGATTCGGTGATCATCGCACCGTAAAAGACCTTTCTTCCGACCTTTTCCGTGGTGATGCACTTAGCGATCATGGGAGACTGCGTGGCGTGGAAGCCGGAGATCGCACCGCACGCCACCGTGATGAACATAAACGGAAAGGCAGGCAGATTGTTCGGGTGGAGATTCTGGAAATTGATCTCCGGAATCTGATACTCCGGCAGAAACAGGATGCCGCCGGCAATGCTGACCGCCATGACGATCAGCACAATACCGAACACCGGATACAGCTTGCCGATCAGTTTGTCGATCGGCAGGATGGTCGCCAACAGGTAATATACGAGGATGACGATGATCCAGAACGTGCTGTTCAGTGCCTCTGGTGTGAGTCTTGCAATGAGTGCGGCAGGACTTGTCACAAAGACCGTGCCCGTCAGCAGCAGAAGCAGAACGGAGAACCCGCGCATCAGATACAACGCGACCTTTCCGAGATAGATGCCGGAAAGCTGCGCGATCGACGCACCGCTGTGGCGCGAGGAGATCATCCCGCACATGTAATCGTGGACAGCACCGCCGAGGATCGAACCGAATATGATCCACAAAAAGACGATCGGACCAAAGCAGGCACCCATCAGAGCGCCGAAGATCGGACCGGTTCCGGCGATGTTCAGAAGCTGAATGAGATATGCTTTCCACGGTTTCAGCGGGATACAGTCCACACCGTCGTTGATTTCGTTTGCCGGTGTGACCCGGTCATCCGGCGCGAAGATATGCTCGGCAAATCTGCCGTAGAGCATATAGCCCGCAAACAACACTGCAAGTGACAGCAGAAATGAAATCATACGATCATCCTCTTTCTATCGGTTATTCATCCTTTTTGCGAAACATACCGGACTTCATCATCGTAAACAATCCCGAAACGAGCATGAGCAGTCCTCCGGCGGTAGCCGCAGCTGTCTTCGGAGATGTGACGCCGGTCTGGGGAAGATTCACCGCTGCACCGGATTCCGCCTTACCTTCGCCGGTGTACGGATCGATGGTGTAGGTATCCAGCAGCTTACCGTCTGCATCTGTCAGCTTCACGGTCACAGCTGTCTTGTCCTCACTCAGCACGGCTTCAGATACATAGCAGGCTGTTCCTGTTTTCTTCTCATAGTCGATCTTCGCCATGCTTCCGAGTTCTTCCACGGTCGCAAAGAATGTCTTTGCATACACTGACAGATCAACAGAATGACCGCTGCTGTCTGTACCGATACCCGTTCTGACATCAACAGTATAGCAGTCCAGAACAGTATCCATATCACTGATAAGCTCGATTTCTGCGGTCAGGGTATCGGGGTCCACGCTGAAAGAAACGCCTGCCGGTTTGTTTCCTGTCCGCTTGGCATATTCGTCCTGCGCATATTCCATGATCTTGCTGCTCGGCGCAAAATAGGCGGATTCATCCGTTTCGGTCACAGGATCACTGTCCTTGATATCATGTGTCTTTGCATATGCTGCAAGATCAACGGCATTGCCCTTGCTGTCGGTTCCGATGCCGGTCGTCGGGTCAATGATGTATTCCTCCAGAACATTGTCATCGTCATCAGAGAACGTGATTTTCGCAGCAGGTTCGCTGTTATCATACCAGATCATGATACCGGCGCTTTCCCTGCCTGTCTGCTCTGTGAAATACCCGCGTGCAGCATCATCTATGATATTTGCGGGTATAAAGTAGTCCTCCTCTGTGACAGGCTTGTAATCCTTGTAAACAGACAAATCTACGGCATTTCCGCTGTCATCTGTACCGATGCCCGTTCTGGCATCGATCGTGTAAACGGCAAGTGTTTTGCCGTCATTGCCGGAAAGTGTGATCTCAACCGTTCCCTTCTCGGCATCCGTCAGCATCATCGAGCCGGATGGAGATTCACCGGTTTTCTCCTTGTAATACTTAGCGGCAACATCACTGATATACTCAGGTGCTGCAAAGTATTCCTCCTCCGGGATCACCGGAATATACGCGGTGAGGTCAACCTTGTCGCCGTTTTGAAGGACTGCGTTACCGGTTTGAACATCTACTGTGTACACATCCAGTACATTGCCGTTTTCATCTGTCAGCGTTACAACTGCACCTCCGTCTGCATAGAATGTACAAGCGGATTTTGCAGCAGTTTTTCCGGTTCTTTGCTGATACTCCTTTTCCGCACTGCTGCAAAGGGTCTTAGAGATCAGATCCGTAAAGACGTTGGAATAGGTCAGCCCGTAACCCTGCGGATACAGGATCTTGTCAGTATACTTGTTGTTTTCGACGATCTCATACACATCCACCGGGAGCTTTCCGGTCGGGGTATTGCCGCCGAATGCGGTGATGAGTGCTGCCGGATAATTCACGCCGTAAGCCGGATTCTCCTGTCCGTCCACGGGAAGAGCGTCCATGCCGTTCGCGCAATATGCCGCCAGAATCGCATCCGCATCCGTGAAACGTGCCACATCATACGGAATATGCGCACTCACATACACGACCTTTTTGCCGAGCTGATGCGCCAGCGCAATGAGGTCATCCGCAAATGCCGACTGCCAGCCGCGGGATTCATTTGTCGGATCCAGTGTGCCGGTGTTGTACATCTCCAGAGCCAGAATGACGGCATCGCTGTTCTTGATCACATCCTCATATTCGGCA
>ONEQ01000337.1 GCA_900316885.1 uncultured Eubacteriales bacterium
TACGAGCGAGCAGCAGATGCAGCCGGAATTCATTTCGGTGACCTCAATGCCCGCATCCTGCAAGAATCCGCCGTCGATACCGATCTGACCGAATTCATTCTCGATCAGAACGAGCTTCTCGTTCTTGTAGCCCTCTGCGATCAGCTTCTTAATCAGCGTGGTCTTGCCGGCTCCAAGGAAGCCGGAGAAAATAGTGATCTTTGTCATACTATCAACATCCCTTTCTGAAATGGATCAGGTGAAATACGCCCTGCTTATTAGTATAGCACGAATCAAGATTTTTTGCAAGGGGGTACGGAAATTTTCGGGAAACTGTCACACATGACTCTGAATCACGTGAAAAGCAGGGACAATTTGGGGCGTTTTCCTCTTGACAACAGCGGTAAAATGTACTATAATAGAATAGATACGTTATTGCAGACTGCGCAGCCGCAGTCTGTATTTCGGAAAGGAGTTTTTTATCATGGAAAGAAAGCAGATGTCCCGTGAGGGCTATGAGAAAATGAAAGCCGAGCTCAATCGGCTCATTACTGTTGAACGTCCCGAGATTGCACAGAAGCTGAAGGAAGCTCGTTCCTACGGCGACCTCTCCGAGAACGCCGAGTACGATGAGGCGAAAAACGACCAGGCACAGCTCGAAGCCAAGATCCAGCAGGTGCAGTACATCCTCGATCATGCAGAGATCATTGAGGATGAGGATATCAACCTCGAGGAGATCGGTATGGGTTCTGTGATGACCATCAAGGACGTAGAGTCCGGTGAGGTTGAGGAACTCAAGATCGTCAGCACGAACGAGGCGAACTTCCTCGAAAACAAGATCTCCGACGAGTCCCCCATCGGCAAGGCTGCCATGAAGAAGCGCGTCGGTGATGTCTTCATCGTGGAGACCCCGAACGGCGAGCTGCGCTACGAGGTTGTAGGCATTTCTAAGTAATGCCGTAAATTCTAAGTAAAAGGTGAATCAAATGCAGGAAGAACAGAATATTCAGAATACACAGGAAACGGACAGCACGGACTACCGTCAGATCCGTCTGGACAAGCTCAATGCCATGAAGGCGGAGGGCAAGGATCCGTTTACCCTGACCAGCTACCCTGTGACCCACACAAACAGCGATGTACGTGCCTTCTTTGAGGCGGAGGAAGCAAAGGTCAAGGAGGCTGCCGGTGAGGATGAGGATAAAATCACCGAGGGTCTGGCAACGATCGCTGAGACGACCATCCGCATCGCCGGCAGAATCATGAGCTGGAGACGCATGGGCAAGGCACACTTCATCGACGTGCGCGATCATTCCGACAGAATGCAGGTCTATGTCCGCATGAATGACATCGGCAAGGATGAGTTCGAGGCATTCAAGAAGTGGGATATTGGCGATATTATTGGTATCGAGGGCTTCGTGTTCCGTACCANNTCCGTACATGCCAAGAGCGTAACCCTCCTCTCCAAGTCCCTGCTGCCGCTCCCCGAGAAGTGGCACGGTTTGAAGGATCAGGATACCCGCTACCGTCAGCGCTACATCGATCTGATCTGCAACCCGGGTGTCAAGGATACATTCGTGAAGCGCAGCCAGATCATGCGTGAGATCCGCAGCTATCTCGACAATATGGGCTACATCGAGGTTGACACCCCGGTTCTGCTCCCAATCGAGATCGGCGCTGCTGCAAAGCCGTTTGTAACCCATCACAATACGCTGAACATGGATATGTATCTGCGTATCGAGACTGAGCTCAACCTCAAGCGCCTGATTGTCGGCGGTTTCGACAGAGTATACGAGGTCGGCAGAATCTTCCGCAACGAGGGCATGGATCCGTCCCATAACCCGGAGTTCACATCCGTTGAGATGTACCAGGCATACACCGATTACCTCGGCATGATGGATCTCATCGAGAACATGTACCGCACGATTGCCATCAAGGTATGCGGCACGGATACCATCACCTATCAGGGCACGGAAATTGCCATCGGCAAGCCTTGGGAGCGCCTGACCATGATCGAGGCGGTCAAGAAGTATGCCGGCGTGGATTACAACGACTGGGCAACCGACGAGGATGCAAGAGCCTGCGCTAAGGAAAAGGGCGTTGAGGTCGAGGAAGGCAAGAACGCGACCAAGGGTCATGTCCTGATCGCCTTCTTTGATGCATTCGTTGAAGAGAAGCTCATCCAGCCGACCATCATCTATGATTATCCGGTGGAGAATTCCCCGCTTGCCAAGAGAAAGCCGAGTGATCCGGCATTTACGGAGCGTTTCGAGTACTTCATGTACGCCCGTGAGATGGGCAATGCCTTCTCAGAGCTCAACGACCCGATCGACCAGCGTGAGCGTTTTGAGCGTCAGGTTGCTGCCAAGCGTGCGCAGGGCAATATGAACTGCCAGGTGGATGACGACTATGTAACGGCGCTTGAATACGGTCTGCCTCCCACAGGTGGTCTGGGCTTCGGCGTGGACAGACTCGTGATGCTGCTGACAGACAGCCCGTCTATCCGGGACGTACTGCTCTTCCCGACCATGAAGCCGCTGCCTACGGAAACGGCACAGAATCGGGATTCTCAGGAA
>ONEQ01000197.1 GCA_900316885.1 uncultured Eubacteriales bacterium
CGCCAACTTTTTGCGCGTTGGCTTTCAGTTCCTTTTCCATATTTCTATTATATCATACTTTTCTCGATTTTTCAAGAGTTAATTGGTATATCAATAATAAAAACAACCGGATGCGGTGTGCCCGCATCCGGTTTTGTCATTCATGCAATTGTTTCAGGAAGCGGCTTTTTCTCCTCGATGATTTCGGGGATTTCGGTCGGTTCATCCAGCGCGGGGTCATAATCCCGGACAAAGAACATCAGGTCTCTGACGGGTTTTCCGTCCTGCACGGTGAATCGGATCACGGATGTCTGCAGCATGAAATGCTCCGGATCCACTCCGCTCTCCAATGCATCGGTATCGTTCGGGTTATACAGGTCGATGCCTGCCAGACCCTTCTCACGCAGCTGTGTACCGTTCAGAGCTGCAATATAGCTGCCGTCCGGGAGCATGAACGGTTCGCCAGCCTTCAGATTCTCATAAACCTTCTGCATATTCAGATTGGTGATGTCTGTGAAATCGGCAGACCATACGTCAAACGCCGCTGCATCGTTGGAAAGGGAGCCGTCCTCCCATTTGAAAATATCCACGGTCACATTCCGGAAGGAGGTATCCCGTACAAAATACAGGGTAACCTCATTTTTGCAGCCGTTCACAAAGCTCCAGCGGATCTCCTGACCCTTGTCGCCGGAATAGCCTGCCGGAACCTCCTCCACCTGCACCTTGTAGGCAGGGAAGCCTGCGTGCAGCAGTTCAAATTCCTGCGAGCCGGTCTCATCCGTTGTCCATTCGGAGACAGTTCTGGCATAGGCAGCGGGGGCTTCGATCAGGGAAAGCTTCACGCCCTTGAGCGGCTCGCCGGTTGCGAAGTCCACACACCGGACATTGAGGTAATTGCGCTGTCCCTCGATCGGTGCAAAGTCGAACCGCAGCCCGCGGTCTGCCTTGCCGTCCCTGACCGTGAAGTCAAAGCCGTTTCTCTTGTCCGCAAATTCCACATCCGGGAAAAGTGCCTGTATCTCCCTGCCGAATTCGTTGTCAGGGTCAAGCAGCTGAATGTCATAATAGTCAAACAGCTCGAAATCCACATGGTATTCGCCGTCCGGAAGGGCAAGCTCCTCGAAGAAGAATCTCGGATAATACGGATTGCCGTCCTTGTCAGTGATGTTCATGACACCGCAGTTCGGCTGTTCCTGGAGCTGCGCCCAGTCATACTTGTCGATCCTGACATTTTTCTCGGCGTTGTCTGCTGCCACGCGCAGCACAATCTCCTTGTCCTCCTTGCCGTCATAGGTAAAGACCAGCTGCTGATTGCAGCTGCTGCCGTAGCCGCTCGGCAGATTGCAGAGGTCAATCACATACTGATACTTGTCTGACTGCGGCAGACCTGCGATCACAGCATCGTCATCGGGATCATAGTCCCATTGGGCAACGTCATAGCTGTGACCGTCATAGATTGCCCATACAAAAATATTGGTGTTTGCAAGCGGCTCCCCTGTCATCATATCCACAACCTTGACAGAGAGCGTACCGCCGGCTTCGGTCTTTTCACCGAGCATCTGGCGTTTGAGCACGGCAAGGTCGAAAATGTCAATCACGTTGTTCTCATCGAGGTCAGCGTTTTTCCAGTTGCCAAGCTTGCTGCTGTCTCCCAGCAGGTAGCGCTGGAGCTGGATGGCATCCGTCATGCTGACGGTCTGGTCGAAGTTGACATCACCGAACTGTGTGGCAATTCCGATGAGATCTTCCGGTACTGCGGCATTGTCTGTACCGGATTCCGCCTGAACAGCCGGAACAGATACTGTCAGAAGTGCAGCAGCAGTGAAAGCAGCTGTCAGTGCGGCTTTGAATCGTGCAAAACTCTTCATGATGCTCTCCTCCTTTACCATGCAGCGGGAACACACCTGCTGTGCTCCCCTTAGCATTATCATATCATAATTGGAAAAGAATGTCAATAGAATTTGTGTGAATTTATGAAACAAGGTTTTTATATCGGCTCCTCGCATGCTCTTGCCGCCTGGGTGGACAGCAAGGGCTTGAAATCAAGGGGACTTTGTGGTATAATGGTGCTGTATCGTCTTGGATTTGCAATAAAGGAGAATCGATTTTGTCCTGAAAAGAAGAATGATCGCAGCAATCACAGCACTTTCTCTGCTCACAGCACCCCTGTGCGGCACGGCAGCGGCACAGATGACCGTCACCGCAGATGAATCCGTCGAATCCGGTCAATGCGGGGCAAACGTGACGTGGACACTTAAAAAAAAGCGACGCTGACCATCAGCGGAACAGGGGCGATGCAGGATTATACGCAGAAGGCATCCCCGTTTTATGGAAAATACTGGATTAAACAAATCATCATCCAGCCCGGCGTCACAACGATCGGGAACAACGTGTTCTATAACTTTTCGGATCTGAACGCCGTGACCCTTCCGGGCAGTTTGAAAACCATCGGAGAGCACGCTTTCGATGATTGCAAAAGCCTGACCTCTGTGAAGATCCCGAAAGGCGTGACAAGTATCAGTCAGTTTGCCTTCAACAGATGCGAGGCGCTTACTTCCGTGAGCCTTCCGGAAGGCTTGACCAGCATCGGGTGGTATTCATTCGGCGGCTGCAAGAGTCTGCGCTCCCTGACAATCCCGGAAAGTGTGACAACGATAGAGGGGCATGCGTTCGAGAACTGCACGAGCCTTGTCTCCCTGCGCATTCCAGCCGGTCTGACACACATTAATAATTGTCCTTTCGGCGTATGCACGAGCCTGACCGATGTGACGATTCCGCTCAGTGTGTACGCCATCGAAGAAAATGCGTTTGACCTGTGCGGCAGCCTGAACTCCGTGACCATCCTGAACCCGAGCTGCGGTATAACTTGGAATGAATACACGTTCATCAACTCTCCCTTCGGCTTCACCGGCGTCATCTACGGCTATGAGGGCAGCACCGCACAAGAATACGCCAACAATTTCGGGCGAAGATTCAAAGCCATCAGCGATCCGGCCCAACGTGCCCTCGGTGATGTCAACGGCGACGGTGTTGTCAACGCAGAGGACGCAAACGAAGTTCTCATTGCTGCCGCAAAGTACGGCACCTCCGGCAAAACCGGTCTGAGTGAGGAGGATGCGGCGGCTGCCGACATCGATGATAACAGCCTGATCAACGCAAACGATGCAAACGCCATCCTCCGCTATGCCACCGCTGTCGGAACGGGCGGAAAGGAAAAAATCACGGATTTTGTGTAACAGCGCCGTATCTTGAAAAGGATCTCTGATCGTCAGAGGTTCTTTTTCGGATGGCGCGGAAGCACGGAGGAGGGCGCCTATTCGACATATCCGACCTCGAATTTCCCCTGCTCCTTACACTGTGAAAGCCGGAACGCTTTGCGGATATGAAACTGATGAAAGGCATCTGCCGATTCGTTCCGATACGCGAGTAGTAAGTGACGGAATGAGAGAGATTTGTTACATGCGGCGCGTCTGCTCAAACGTTATTGACATGCCTATGAAATAATGCTATACTTATGGTAACAGAACAACAGGAGTTGAAGGTGTCTGTCATGGAAGTATTCACATACGGAAACCCGGAAGCATCTGCCGTCCTGCTTCAGATGGTAGACGACCACGATTTATTGGCAATCGAGAATGAAGTCAGCGAGATCCCAAAACGAACCTCCGCGGATTTCCTGCTGCTCGCCGTCAAGGTCAGCAACTGGAACCATGACCTTTCCCCTTGGAAAGCACCTGCTGTGTTCGGGGCGGAGGATTTCGGAGGCGGCGCAGAAGAAACACTGCACGAAATTCTGAAGCTTACCCACGACGGACGCAAAGCATACTACATCGGCGGCTATTCGCTTGCGGGACTGTTTGCGCTCTGGGCGGCTTACCGGACAGACGTCTTTCAGGGCGCTGCCGCTGCCTCACCCTCGGTATGGTTTCCGGGATTTACCGATTGGATGAAGCAGCGGAACATCCAAATTGATTCCGCCTATCTGAGCCTCGGAGACAAGGAAGCACGAACCCGCAACCCGGTCATGTGTACCGTAGAAGACAGGCTTCGTGAGGTGTATGCGATTCTGAATACCCAGGAAATTTCCTGCACGCTGGAGTGGAATCCGGGGAATCATTTCCGTGATGCAGACATTCGGACTGCAAAGGCATTTGCTTGGATTCTGAACCAATGACAACATTGTTCTCTTTGAAGCACACTCAAACAGAAAAGAGTTGAGGAAATACCGCACAAAGGACAGTGCGTCAGATGTGCCACAGATTTTTCGGAGCTTTGCATAAGCGGCTGCCCGCGCTCGCAGGCTCGCTGGGCATCTGCTTAAGATTGTACAGTGACGACGACGCGATACTGTATGTATCGCTAGGAGGAACTGTGCAAGATTAACTGATCGCTTATGCAGAGCAAGGAAAAGATGGGGTACAGATGACGTGCTGAGCCGTCAGGCGGTCTTTGTGCGGTGTTGACTCAAGAAAGTAGGCTGATTGCATGAAACGGAATCCACGCACAAAAATTCGGATCCTCGCCGCAGTTCTGCTTTCCATTCCTCTGCTGGCGGTCACGCTGTCATGCCTGCTCGCGGGCTTTGTCATGACAGGCACACGGCAGACCCTCACGGAAGCCATGGAATGGCAGTCGGCGCATTATGATACCTCCTTCTATGAGATATTGGAGCACACGGATTATACGGTGCAAAGCTTCGACGGGTATACCCTCCATGCGCAGCTCCTGCAAAATCCCGAGCCGACCGGCAAATATGCCATCCTCTCCCACGGCTACACGGACAACCGGCTTGGCTCGCTCAAATATGTGCCGATGTATCTGGAGCTCGGCTACAACTGCATCATCTACGATCTGCGCGGTCACGGCGAAAACGAAAGCACCTTCACAACCTACGGCATCCGCGAGGGTCAGGATCTGGCAGAGCTCGTCAAGGACACCCGTTCGCGCTATCCTGACATCTGCGAGCTCATCCTGCACGGCGAATCCCTCGGCGCGGCTTCAACCCTCTCGGCGCTGCAATACCACCCGGACGTGGATCTGGCAGTCGCGGACTGCGGCTTTTCGGATATTGATAATGTCCTGCGGGAGGGCTACCGGAATGCCCATGTTCCTGTATTTCTCGTAGATCTGGCGGATTTCGGAGCACGCATCCGTTATCATTATGCCCTCAAGGACATGCGCCCGGTCGATGCGCTTGCGGACAACACCGTGCCGATCCTGTTTCTGCACGGTGCGGAGGATGCGTTCATCCTGCCGCAGAATTCTGCGGACAATGCCGCCGCCACAAAGGGGTATCATGAGCTGTATCTGATCCCCGGCGCCGGTCATGCAGAATCCATCCTGACCGACCCGGAGCAATATCAAGCGTATGTAGAGACATTTATTGCCGGCGTGGAATCCCGGACAAACGCCCCTGCCGGCTGACTGCAAAGGAGGATCTATGAACACGCAAAAATCATCCAAGACACCCCGGATCCTGCTGGCACTTGCCGTGACCCTGCCGTGTGCCGTCTATCTGCTCTGGACATTTGCCAATATTCCGCCGCATGTCGGGTCGGTGACGGATTACGGGACTGTGTATGCCTATCAGCTTGACGGGTATACCCTCTACCAGAGTGTCATCCGGAATGACAGCGGCGTGATTGATACCGGGATCATCGGCTATGAGGTTCCCTACATCTATCAGGACGGCGATACCGTCATCCTTGCCGAAACCTCCGGCTTTGAACAGGACTATACGGTCTATGACCTCAAAACCGGAACCATTCTGGATTTTGTGAACCATGCACCGGCGCCGCGGCTGCGCAATCCGTTCAGCAAAATCGAGCATGTGAAGACGGTCAAGGTGGATACCGGCACACCCTATGTGCAGGTCTATGATCTGTCGGCAAAGGGCGAGCCGCTCTGGTACTGGAAAACGGCGGATTCCAACTGGGATGAGCTCTGGTGCGACAGAAGCGAAACAGCGCCGGAAATCAAGGCGGACGGCGATCTGCTCACGGTGTTCTTCACCGAGGAGGGACTGCCGAAATGCCGGGAATTCAATGTTGCAACCGGTCATTCGTCCTATGACTATGTCCTGTACGAGGACGGGCGTATCTATGTCGAGCAGGCCATCGACGACATCGAAACGGAGGATTACGACGAGACCGGCAAGCAGGTGCAGACGACCGGATTTGTCAACACGGTGCCGAAGGAGATCGCAGATCTCAATGACGCCTATCTCCGCGCAAAGGATGAGGTCACGATCCCGTATGATCTGGTCAGGATCCACGCGAACTATTCTCTTGACGGATTCACCGCATGGGAGATTATCTTCTCCGACAAAAGCGATCCCGATACGGCTCTGGCGCGAGTATTCATGGACAATGACGGCATCCCGTACCTGATCCTGCGCTCTGAATAACATTCAACCGCTGGTTGCATTCATTCACAATTTCTCTATTGCATTTTCTGTAATATTATGCTATACTATTACCGTCTGCATATTCCGGCAGCAACTAATGGAAACCTCTAAAAACTCGGTTTTTAGAGGTGGGGGTGTGGGGAGAAGCCCCACATATAGCCCTAATGATTGGATGGAGGTTAGTATGAAACAGAAGATGAACCGCATTGCGGCGGCGCTCGGCGCGGCTGCGATCCTGGCACAATGCACCCTGCTCCCGGCTGCGGCGGGCGAGCAGCTCGGCATGTGCGATTTCAACGACGGCGCCGGTCTGCCATGGCATATCTGCGAATCCACCACCGGCAAGATGGATTTCACCATCGACGGCGGCACCTATAACATCACCGTGGTCAATCCCGGCGGCGTGTCCAACGGCGGCGAGGATCGCTGGGACTGCCAGTTCCGGCACCGGAATCTGACGCTTGTTTCCGGTCACACCTACCGCCTGACGTATTCCGTCTGGGCGTCCAATGCGGGCTGGATGTACGCCAAGCTCGGTGACATGACCAACGACGATGCGGAGCTCTGGCACTCCAACGGCAACATGCTCCAGATGACCTATCAGGAGGGTGCATCACAGGAGGAGGTCGAAAATGCCCTCAAATCCGCACAGCCCAGCGGTCAGTGGGGTGACTACAACGCATGGCAGGGCGTGGATATTGCCGGGAATACGTGGAATACCTTCGCGTATGAATTCACCCTCGGCTCCAACGGCGAACGCGCCTCCAATGCCGACGGCACCGGCGAATGGACGTTCCATTTCGGCGGCGACGGGCAGTATACGCCCCGCGTCTGCTTCCCTGCCGGGACGGAGCTCAAATTCGACAATCTCGTGCTCCTCGATATGACCGACGACACGCATGATTATGTCCACGAGCCGGCATGGCAGCGGGCGGAGGTGCTCACCAACCAGATCGGCTATTTCCCGAAGATGGGCAAAAAGGCGACGCTCCTTTCCACGGAGAAGAAGCCCGTGAAATTCGAGGTGAAGAACACCTCCGGCAAGAGCGTTTACGCCGGCAAATCTGAGGTATTCGGCTTTGACGCGGACTCCGGCGATACCGTGCATATCCTCGATTTCTCCGACTGCAAGGACGAGGGGACATTCACCATCGAGTGCGAAAACGGCGCAGTTTCCCGTGAATTCTCCATCGGCGTGCGGGAGCAGTATTCCGCGATGCTCTACGATTCGCTCAACTACTTCTACCAGAACCGCTCCGGCATCCCGATCGAAGCGCAGTACATCACCTCCGGCGATGCGCAGAAGCTCGCCCGTGCGGCGGGGCATACCTCCGATGTGGCGACCATCGAGCAGACCTGGGGCTATACCGCATCCTCCGGCACACAGGACGTGACCGGCGGCTGGTACGATGCCGGCGACCACGGCAAGTATGTGGTCAACGGCGGCATTTCCCTCTGGCTAATGCAGAACGAGTACGAACGCGCCCTGAAGCGCGGCACCGAGGATGCTTACGCGGACGGGACGATGAACCTCCCCGAGAACAACAACGGCTATCCCGATCTGCTCGACGAAGCGCGTTACGAGATGGAATGGATGCTCAAAATGATCGTCAAGGACGGCGACTGCAAGGACATGGTCTACCACAAGGTGCATGACATCAAGTGGACGGCGCTGGCAACGGCACCCGCAGACGATGACAAGGAGCGCATCATCAAGCCGCCCACAACGGCGGCAACGCTGAATCTCGCGGCATGCGGTGCGCAGAGCTATCGCCTGTGGAAGGATCTGGATCCGGCGTTTGCCGAGGAATGTCTGACCGCGGCGAAGAATGCCTATGAAGCGGCAAAGGCGCATCCGGCCATGTATGCCCCCCTCGACGAATCCGTCGGCGGCGGTCCCTACGGTGACGACGACGTCACGGATGAAATGTACTGGGCAGCTTGTGAGCTCTACGCAGCAACCGGCGACGAGTACTACAACAAGGGTATGCAGGGCAGCCAGCTGAACCTGACGGTTCCCACGGATCTGTCCGGCGGCGAGGCAAAGGGCGTTCCCGGCAGCTTTGACTGGGGGCATACCGCGGCACTCGGTTCCCTGACGATGCTGCTGCACACCGATCTGTTAAATGACAAGGAAGCCGCCACCCTCGAAAAGAACCTCTACGCGGCGGCGAATTACTACGTCGAACTGGAGAAGAAGCAGGGCTTTGGTCTCCCCTACGGGCAAAGCCAGATCAGCTATGCGGATTCCGATACCGGCTACATCTGGGGATCCAATTCCGTTGTGGCGGACAATGCGATCATCCTCGCCTATGCCTACGACATGAACGGCGAGCCGGATTACCTCAACGGCGTCGTTTCCGCGATGGACTACCTGCTCGGACGCAATGCGATGGATTACTCCTATGTGACCGGCTACGGCACGCACAGTGTCCAGTATCCGCATCACAGATGGTGGTCGAATCTGCTCTCCGATGCGTTCCCGAAGGCACCGTGCGGTGTCCTCGTCGGCGG
>ONEQ01000198.1 GCA_900316885.1 uncultured Eubacteriales bacterium
AATGTAACAGTCGTCCGAATGTCCGGTTGCCGCTGGTGGAGTGGGGCATGACAGAAGCAGAGTGTCTGCAATATTGTAAGAAACACGGCTATGACTGGGACGGGTTGTATGAAAAATTCGGCAGGGTTTCTTGCTGGTGCTGCCCGTTACAGCCGCTGGAAGAACTGCGGGTTCTTTATTACGATTTCCCGGAACTCTGGGCACAGCTCAGAGCATGGGATGATAAAACATGGCGTACCTTCAAGCCTGACTGGTCTGTCCGGCAGCTTGAGGTACGCTTTTGTTTTGAAAAGGAATGGCTGGATTCCGGGAGAAAAACTGGAACACGGGAATTCCATCAGGCACTTCGTGAGAGATTGGAGGAATCGGAACATGACAAAACATGAGTGTGCAGTCATCACGGCATACACGGGTATCTCACTGCTGCGCGGTACCGACCTGTCGTACCTGTACAAATATCTCTCCGCCATCGTCGGCAGACCTGTCTTTACCCACGAAATTCCGGCAGTTGTCGCGCAGTACAAGGACAGCATCATCCGGCACGACTTCTGCACGATTTGTCAGGAGGCAACCGATGATTCCTGAAAACCAGATTCTCTGCGCCGATGCCCTTGACGGACTGCGCTCCCTGCCAGACGGTTGCGTATCAATGTGCGTGACCAGCCCGCCTTACTATGGACTGCGCGACTACGGTGTCGCCGACCAGATCGGAACGGAGCAGACACCGGCGGCGTACATTACGCGGCTGGTCGCCGTGTTCCGCGAGGTGCGGCGCGTCCTGCGCGATGACGGCACCCTCTGGGTGAACATCGCCGACAGCTACGCGGGCAGCGGCAAGGGGCTGTCCCGTCGTCCGGTCACGGAGCAGCGTCCGGACAAGCAGCTCTACCTGCGGGAAGCGGACAGCATACCGGCGGATATGCCCCATGTCTGGGATGGCATCAAGTCGAAGGACATGATCGGCATTCCGTGGATGCTGGCGTTTGCGCTGCGGGCGGACGGCTGGTTCCTGCGGAGCGACATCATCTGGAACAAGATCAACTGCCTGCCGGAAAGCGTGCGCGACCGCCCCACGAAATCCTACGAGCATATCTTCCTGCTGGCGAAATCCAGCCATTACTACTACGATGCCGAAGCCATCAAGGAGCCGATCACCGAGAGCAGCCGTGTCCGGTATCAGCGTGGGCGTTCCGGCAAGAACAAGTACGGCGAGTTCTCCGGCGACAAGGGCATCAACGGCAGCGACTACGCCGAAAAGATGCGCGGCAAGACCACGCGGAACAAGCGCGACATCTGGAACATCAGCACGAACAGCTACCGGATGGGCGGGCATTTCGCCATGTTTCCGGAAAAGCTGGTGGAGCCGTGTATTCTTGCAGGCTGTCCGGCAGATGGCATCGTGCTGGATCCGTTTTTCGGCAGCGGCACGACGGGTGCAGTTGCCAAACGGCTGGGACGGCAGTACATCGGGATCGACATCAATTCGCAATACTGCCGGATGGCGCAGGGGCGGATTGATGCGGTGGCGAATGAGCTGGAAATGACAGAAGCCTGATAGTGTGATGCTATCAGGCTTCCGTTATCACAAGAATCAAAAACGTTAGTGCCAGTATGGGTCTAATTCACAAATCAATGACGGTAAGCTATTAGCAAGAGGAATTGGATACAACTCACCCTCTTTGTCATCTGCGGGATCTTCAGCAAAACCATATTCTACATAAATTTCACCGTTTTTTCTGTCCATGACAACGTATGAACCAACATAGGTTATAGTCCCAATTGGAAAATATCTTTCTATATCAATCAAATTATACTTTTCCCAAAACTCGAAATCTTTGACAAGATTCCCAACAATATCAGGATTTATAGCAGAATATAAAATGATTGTTTCTGTTTTATGTGGGTTGTTTTTATGTTGTCCTGAAATGAATGGGTGATAATAGGAGTAATAGTTTTTTATAATCTCTGGAACTTCAATATGAAATTTTCTAGTAATAATTTCATATATCTCTTTTGAATCTTTCTTTATTAAATATTGTCCCTTTTTATAGCTATCCAATACTTTGCTTGGGACAACATCAAAAAAGTCTGGAGAGAAAAACGAATAATCTTTTATTTTTGCGTAGTATTCTTTCATTGCAGTTGTAATGCTTTTTTCCATAATAGCACCTCTTTATGTAAGGAAAACACGATTCCCCTCACTATGATTATACAGCACTGCCGCCGATATGTCAATATCCGGACGCTGTAATATGCACAACACATCCCGCAATACCCGCCGGTACATTCTCCGTTTTACAGTCTTGCAATCCGGGCGCAGATCGGGTAATATGTGACTACAGCCGCAGGACGGCGAAATAGAACAGGAGGTCACATCATGAATATCAGATTCAATATCGAAAAAAGCCAGCGCAAGGCTCTGGCGCAGAAGATTGGCGAACTGACCGGAGCGGAGGTGAAGTACCTCGGCGTTCCGGGATGCGGTTATCAGATCGGGAGCTACACGCTCGACAAGGAGTGCGTGCTGCACGGCGAGGAGATCTCCGATGATCTGCGGGATGCGTTGGAGCAGGCTGGCTATGCTGCCGAACCGGAACCGGAGCAGCTGACGGTCACGATCCCGAAGGATTACTTCACGGGCGATACGCTGGCAAATTTCCGGCAGATCGTCGAGAACAAGGCGACGCTCATCAAGCACGCGCTCGGCGCGGACGAGCTCCCGATCATGGAGACCGAGGAAGGCGTGGACTTCCCGTGGTTCACAGTGACCAAGCCGGAGGACGGCAAAGCCTACATCCAGTTTATCTCGATGCTGGCAACGTTCGCCAAAGATCGCAAGCGCGTCATCAACAAACCGGACACCAGCGACAATGAGAAGTTCAGCTTCCGCTGCTTCCTGATCCGGATCGGCATGGTCGGCAGCGAGTTCAAGAACACGCGCAGGGTGCTGCTCCGGAATCTGACTGGCAGCAGCGCGTTCCGGAACGGCAAGCCCGAAAAGACCGAGGGAGGTGCTGACGATGCGGTTTCCGAATAAGGATGAGGTGGAGCGTCTGCGGATGCGCTATCCCGTCGGCACAAAGATCCGGCTCGGTCACATGGCTGACCCCTATGCTCCGGTGCCGGACGGCACGATCGGCGAAGTTGCGCTGATCGACGACGCGGGCAACATCCACATGAAATGGCAGAACGGCAGGAGCCTTGCCCTGATTGAGGGCGTGGACGACTTCACGGTCATCGAAAGGGGTGCCGGAGCATGAAGTGCTGGATCGTGATCGAGCTGACAAAGGGCGACGCTCCGAAGATCGTCGGCGTGTACCGTACACGGGCGGCAGCCGAAAAGGTCGCCTATGCCGATCCCGCCGTCTGGCGGAACGTGATCGAAAGGCAGATCGAGGGGTAATCAAAAAGCTACACTTTCTGGTGTAGTATACACAACGATCCGCGAATGCAAAACGGCTTTATTCTGTACATTTAGCGCCTTGCTATTTCCTCCGAACAGAGTTAATATGTTACTACCGAAAGGGAAAACAAACCACCACACAGGAGGAAACCACCATGACTGAGAAGACCGCAAAGCAGATCGAGAACCTGAAGAACCAGACCATCGGGGTTGAGGTTGAGATGAACAACATCACCCGCCGCGATGCCGCAAAGCTCACCGCCGACTTCTTCGGCACCGGGCGCTGGGAAGACACCCGCCGCCGCAACGGTTACAGCACCTGGAGCGCATGGGACGCACAGGGGCGCGAGTGGAAGTTCCAGCGCGACTGCAGCATCGCAGGACCCGACGACGAGAAGTGCGAACTGGTCACCCCGATCCTGCACTACGCCGACATCGAAACCCTGCAGGAGCTGATCCGCCGCCTTCGCAAGGCAGGAGCCAAGAGCGACTACACACGCGGATGCGGAGTTCACATCCACATTGGAGCGCAGGGTCACACACCGCAGAGCCTGCGGAACCTTGCCAACCTGATGGCAAGCCACGAAACCCTGATCGCCGAAGCGATCAAGGTCAACGAGCGCCGCATGGACAACTACTGCCGCACGGTCAACCCGAATTTCCTGCAGCAGCTCAACACTAGAAAGCCGAAGACGATGGCTGATCTTGCCGACATCTGGTACAGCTCGCAGGGATGCAGCTACGGCAGACACGAGCATTACAACAACAGCCGCTACCATATGCTCAATCTGCACGCCACCTTCACGAAAGGGACGATCGAGTTCCGCCTTTTCCAGTTCGATCCCGCCGAGGGAAACAAGAAGAACGGACTGCACGCGGGCAAGCTCAAGAGCTACATCCAGCTTTGCCTTGCGATGAGCCAGATGGCGAAAGACCTGCGGAGCGCAAGCCCCAAGGAGCAGCAGAAGGAAAACAAAAAGTTCGCGATGCGGACTTGGCTGATGCGGCTGGGCTTCATCGGGGACGAGTTCTCCACAGCGCGGCAGGTTTTAACCGAGAACCTTTCCGGCGACAACGCCTTCCGCTACGGCAGACCTTAACGGGTCTGCCAAGCACGGCGCGATGCGGCACACGAGCCGCACACCGCCG